>JANNJI010000547.1:0-6346 GCA_031405795.1 Gammaproteobacteria bacterium | reverse complement strand
TCCCGAGACTTGTTCAACTGGCGTAATATCACATCAAGATATGCTGGAACGACAATCAAAAAAGTCATATAGGCGATCACGTCGTATACATGAGCGTACCAAGTGTTTGTGATGGTCAAGATAACACTAAAGCCAAGGAGGCTACAGGCCGTGGCAGTAAACAAATGACCACGATCGAAACGCATGCTGTAACTGACATAGTTCCACATGTACAAGAGGAAAAATGGACTAAACGGGCCATCTTCCACCAGGAGTATGGTGTAACTGATGCCAGCAATGTCACAAGGGATGGTGAGATAACTTCGCCACAGGACTCTGGGTTTTATTAATATGCTAATGAGGGTGATGATGGTATAAATCGCGAAAATGGCCGAGAGGAAAATATAGGATTCCCATGTAATAGGATAATAGCGAACCTGAATCGCCATCCCGACTAAAATAGTCAGCAGTAGCCAGAGCGACAAACGGATCATCGATGCGGCAAACTCAGGACTGCGTTTAACCTCAGAAAAATTAATTTTCATCATCTATCGCCAGATTTTGCCTGTCTGCGTGCCGGACCATACTGCATCTCGGATCATGGAGGTGTTTGCCGTTGCGGCATGATGTCCAGAAAACTGCTGATGGCTGCAAAGTCTTCCACATCTTTACGTGGAGTTTTGCTGTCGGGCTGATAGACCGCCAATAGATGTTGTATTCCATACCGGCGGGCGGAACGCAGTACCGGCAGACTGTCGTCGATCAACAGTGTCTCGGATTTACTGAACGGAAGTTTGCTGTGTAATTGCTGCCAAAAGCCCGCGTCTTCCTTGGGGATACCAAAGTCATGTGCGCAAATAACTTTATCCAAGTGATTATTCAGGGCCGTTTTGTTGAGTTTAAGCAGCAGGCTTTTTTGATGGGCATTCGTCACCAGGACCACGTGTTTGCCCATATGGCGCAGGGCGTCGAGGAATTCAATCACATGGGGGTGAACAGCGATCAGATGATCAACCTCTGCCTTAAGTAGAGCGATATCCAGGCCAAGTTCGCGTGTCCAGTAGTCCACGCAGTACCAATCCATAGTTCCTTCTTTGCTGAGGTACTGGGTGTGCAGCGTGGTTTTTGCAGTTTCTATTGGCAACGCATGTTTTTCCGCATAACGTCGCGGGACGTGTTCGCGCCAGAAATAATTATCAAAATGCAAATCCAGCAGGGTGCCGTCCATATCAAGCAGGACGGTGTGGATGTCGGGCCAATTGATCATTGGCATAGTTTAAGCGTCGTGACGGTAAACGCCAAGCGTGCGCCTTGTTCTGGCGGCAGACCACGTGGCCTTTTCGACGTGTTACTGGCAGAATGGCCGTATGTCCCAAGCCCCCCGTATTCTGCGAACCTGCATGCTGACGCACCCTTGTCGGCAAGCGAGGGTGCGATGACCGCGACCGAACTGAACTCGTTATTGGAAGGAACCGTGGCCATCGCCCGTGCCGCCGGGACGCGCATTATGCGCATCTACGAACAGGGTTTTTCCGTGCAGAACAAGCAAGACAGTTCACCCTTGACGGAGGCGGATATGGCGGCGCATGCGGCCATTGATGATGGCCTGGAAGAATTGGCACCGCAGTACCCGGTGTTGTCGGAGGAATCGGCGGCGATTCCGTTTACGGAGCGTGCACGTTGGCAACGTTATTGGTTGGTGGATCCCCTTGATGGGACATGCGAATTCGTTAATCACACACCGGAGTTCAGCGTTAACATCGCGTTGATCGATAACCATGAGCCAATCCTCGGTGTGGTGTACTCCCCCGTTTACGATCTGGCGTATTATGCGGCGCGTGGACTGGGTGCGTTCAAGCAACATGTCACTGAAGCACCTAAACGGATCCACGTCGCCGCGCAACACCGCAACCCCGTTATTGTTGCCAGCAGTCGTTCCCATGGTAGTGCGGTAGTGCAACAATTTTTGCGTAATCTGGGCGAGCATGAATTACTGCTCATGGGCAGTGCACTCAAATCGTGTCTGATCGCGGAAGGTCATGCCGATATCTATCCACGCCTGGGGCCCACTTCGGAGTGGGACACGGCGGCGGCGCAATGTATTGTTGAAGAGGCGGGTGGATTTTTGACGACGATGGATCTGCAACCCCTGCGCTATAACACCAAGGCGGAGTTATTGAATCCTTATTTTTTTGTGTACGGTGACAGCACTGTAAAATGGAATGATTATCTTTGAGATAACGCCTCTGCCTTACAGCGACCATACACGGCCATAATACTTTTTAGTTCAGTCACTACCAAGGCGCGTTCCGCGGCCGTCAGGCCTTGTACTGCCTGCAGCGGTTCACCGTTTTCAATGGCTGCAATATACGCATACACAGCCTTGCAGCCGTCATTACAGAAGGACTCAACAACAAGTTGCAAGTGAGGGGGTAGACTGTACACAGCGGCTGTGAGCGGAGGCATAGTACCAGACCAAAGGAAATGGAAACGCAGCCTAACATGCCGGTAAAAAAAAGAAAATTAGCCGTAAGGGACCCTCTGGCAGCTTGTTGAAAAACTCGACATTGAACCCCGCTTTGTCGTTCCGGCCAAACGCCGTGCGAGCCGGAATCCATAATCAATATGGCTTCTGGCTATCGACGTGAGTCGGTTTAAAGCATTCTCAGCACGTTCTGTGTTTGGCAAGTAAAGTTCTACCAATATGGCTCAGCCAGTAGCGCCAGCCGGATTAACACAAATGTCGGCAAAGCGGGGTTCGATATTTAACGATGGCGGTAAGCCAAATCGGTGTGCAGCCGGGATCGCAGCAAGATCCATGCGGTAGGCAATCAAGGCGATGCTATCCGCCTGACAGGGATGCGTTGAGCCATACAGGGTGTCACCCACAATAGGAAATCCGTGGCGACTGAGGTCAACGCGTAATTGGTGTGGTCGACCGGTTAACGGTTCCAGGTCCCAGACCAAAAAGGCATGTCCGGGTTCAGGCCCAAGATAGTGTGCGCGGGTATGACTGTTTTTACCGTCCGGACTTTGATAAGCGCGGCGTTTGCCACGGGCGATGCGACCCTGCCAATCAAAGGATTGGTTGGCAGCAAGGGTGAGGGACTGTCGTGGGTTGGCAATGTGTTCGGGGATATGCGCAAAGGTTTGGGTCTGGGTCCAGGCACGGTAGTTTTTTTTCACCTGCTGCTGTTCAAACCACTGGTTGGCCTGCTTGTGTGCGTCACGGGTCTTGGCAAACATCACCAGGCCGGTGACTTCATAATCAAGGCGATGCACGGGAAAGATCTGGATGCCTAATTGTTCCTGGAGTTGAATGCCCAATATCGGTCTTGGGTCATCGCGGCCTTGGTGAGTGGGGACGGTCAGCACGCCACCGGTTTTGTGGGCCACAACAAAATAGTCATTTTCAAAAATAAACATGCGATGTGGTTTCCTGCTGCTGGCGCAGTTACTTGGTCACTGGTGATGCGAGCAATGTCAGCAAGGTGTGCGTGGTGTCGTGAATGACGTGTTGCCAGGGCAAACCAATAATGTCCTGACCTGTTTCGCTGTCGTTAAATTCCGGCTTGCAGTTTTCACCCAGGATATAGCGGTAGTCCATGGTGAGCTCGCTACCGGCATCGAGATCACGCATCGCAAAAACAAAGCCCAGGTGCCACAAACCACTGGGGCTGAAACTATGATTGATATAACATTCATCGGTCCATTCAGGGCAGACGGTATAGTGATGTTCGAACCAGCGGATGCTGGAGTTTATTTCCAGTGAGCCGCCGGGCAGTTTCTCAAACTGGCTATGGTTAATGGTGTGATTGATCTGATCCGGGGCGACCAGCACGGCACCGCGTTTTACCGGTTCATCCAGAAACACGCCTTTACCGGCGTTCACTATGCGCGAACTCAAAATGCTATATTTGGGGATGATCATGCCGTACTATTCAATCGGGTTGGATGCCACCTATCATACTCGAAATCGGACCAGGGAATAAACGTTGTTAAGCTATAAACACATCTATCACGCCGGCAATTTTGCCGATGTGCATAAACATGTCGTACTGACCATGCTGTTGCAGGCCTTGCAGAAAAAGCCGACAGCATTTTGTTATGCCGAGACCCATGCCGGTAGCGCGATGTATGACCTCCAGGATCCGGCGGCGCAAAAAAACCAGGAATATGCACAGGGTATCGCGGCAATGTTCTCCGCACCAGTTACGAATGCTGCAATCCAGGCATACCAGCAGATTGTGCAACACTTTAACAGTACACAACCCGGCTTGCGGTATTATCCGGGTTCACCGGCAATCGCCCGGCATTTTTTGCGTGACCAGGATGTGATGCTGCTTGCCGAAAGGCATCCCAACGAGGCGCCGCACCTGCGTGCGTTTTTCAAGGCGGATAAACGCGTTGCCGTGCATCACCGTGATGGCTTTGAGATGCTTAAGGCCTTGCTGCCGCCCAAACAGACGCGTGGCCTGGTATTGATTGATCCATCCTATGAAGAAAAACAGGACTACCAGCGGGTGATTGACGCGTTAGTTTTGTTGCGACAACGTTGGTCAAACGGCATGGTCATGGTGTGGTATCCCATTTTAGATGCACAGACGACGCCGCGTTTTCAGCATGCTATGTTACAAACCGATTTGCGTGATGTCTTGAACTGTGAAATACACGTGCGCTCACTGCAAGGACCGCCGGGCATGAAGGGCTCCGGTTTGCTGATCATGAATCCCCCCTGGCAATTTGATCAGCAGTTAAAGGGGTTTTTGCCTTGGTTAATCCAGAAACTACAGATGGAAACGGTCACCAGCCCCTGGCAAGTACAACAGTGGATCCCTGAATAGCCATTACAACTTGAAATTCAGCAGTTCCTTAGCGTCATCAAACACGGTTAATAACGGGCGCTGATCGTGTTGATAAAGTTGCTGATAACGCGCCGCGGATTTGGCCTCGTTAGTCACATTACGGATAAAGACGTGTTTCACCTGACCGGGGAAACGCTGCACTATCTGCTGATATACCTCGGGGTCTTTCTCGCCGGAATCACCAACCAGAATAAATTGACGACGGGGGTGCTGCAACAGCAACTCGCTGATGAGAGGTACTTTATATTCGAGCGGCGCTACAAACAGGTTGTGAAACGATTCGTCTTTGATACGAAACAGTTTCATGTGAAAACTGCCCTGCGGAAAACCACGCTGTTGCAAAAACTCCGTGAGTGCAGGATATAATTGCCAGGGCGATGCCGAGACATAATGAAAGCTGGCACCTTGTTCATACCAATTGTGGTAAAGCGTACTCATCGCAGGCACGGGTGCAAATTCACGTAAAAATGTATTGCGCATTAATTCTTTTTTGTCGAGCACGTTGCTGACCTTAATGGTGTCATCAATATCCGAGATCACCGAGACCCCCGTGTCGTGCATGAGTTGGATAACGCCGGTAAACTGCCGTTTATCTTTGTTGGGAGTAACAAGAGAAACTGGTAACCAGCGGTCTTGGGTTGTGGGGGCGAAGCTCGCGCTGTTTAACAAGGCGGTGGCATAAAAGTGGCCGTTGCTGGCAGATTTTTCGGTGGGAATGATCTGGTCACGGAGGCGAATCTGCAACTTCTTATTTCTTTCATTATCAACCAAAAACATTTGTGCCCGTTTACGAAACAAGTCGTTTTGCTCAATACCCGGGTCATCATCAAGTCCGAATAACTTGCCCAGACTTTTGATCGTTACCTTGCGCCACAGCGAGTCGGTTTCACGTTCGAAGATCCAGCCATGGATCGGTACACTCCATTGCTTGTCGAGGGCGTTGAAGTGTGCCTGCGTCGTAAAAAGAATGACGCTCTCATCACTTTTCAAGCCGGAGGCAAAAGTGAACAGCGGGATAAAGAAAAAACAGCTGGCAAGTAAATAGGGTAGGAAGATATTCATAAAGTACCTTGCAGCTTTGATATGCATATTGTGGTTCAGCGATTCTGAACACCCTTGAAGATTGGTGGGCCCGGTAGGATTCGAACCTACAACCAAGACGTTTCGTCTTTTTGGCTGAACGGCTCGTCGCCCTCTCGCTCCTTGAGCGGGGCTACCACGGCGCGATCGTGGACGGGGTCGAGCCGGGCGCGGCGTACCTGCTCCGCCTGGACGGCGAGCGCGAGCGCCCTGACCCTGCCTCCCGCTCGCAGCCCGACGGCGTCCACGCGCCGTCCCGGGTCCTCGCGTCGACCTTCGCCTGGTCGGACGCCGCCTTCGTGAACCGCCCGCTCGCGGAGCACGTCCTCTACGAGCTCCACGTCGGCACCTTCACGGCCGAGGGAACCTTCGACGCCGTCGTCCCAGGGTTGGGGGAGCTGCGTGACCTCGGCGTCACGGCC
>JANNJI010000546.1:0-1583 GCA_031405795.1 Gammaproteobacteria bacterium | reverse complement strand
GCGTTGAGATAACAGGTGTAAAAAAATGCAAAAATTTGCAACAGTAACAGGCCTGGCGATGCCATTGGATCGTGCCAATGTCGATACCGACGCGATCATCCCCAAACAGTTTTTAAAATCGATTAAACGTACCGGCTTTGGCCCGAATCTGTTTGACGAATGGCGTTACCTTGATCACGGCGAACCGGGCATGGATAACAGTAAGCGGCTGGTGAATCGTGAGTTTGTGTTAAATCAACCGCGCTATCAAGGCGCACAAATTTTGTTGGCGCGGGAAAATTTTGGTTGTGGTTCGTCACGTGAGCATGCGCCCTGGGCCTTGTTGGATTACGGGTTTGTTGCAATCATTGGCCCCAGTTATGCGGATATTTTTTATAACAATTGTTTTAAGAATGGTATTTTGCCTATTGTGCAAGATAGCAAGATAGTGGATCAATTATTCAAGGAAGTACAAGCCAGTGATGGTTATCAATTAAAAATTGATTTGGCCGCGCAGACCATAACGAAACCCAACGGGGAGGTGTTAACCTTCGTGATTGATGCGTTCCGTAAACATTGTTTGTTAAATGGCTTGGATGATATTGGTTTGACCTTGCAGTACATCGACGACATTAAAACGTATGAGATGCGCCGTCAACAAGAAGCCCCCTGGTTGTTTTAAATAAATTGAATGGTTAAAAACATGACAAAAAAGATTTTGGTATTGCCCGGTGATGGTATCGGCCAGGAAATTATTGCTGAGGCGGTAAAGGTAATCCATGCATTACAAACCGATTTCGGTTTAAGCGTCGAACTCGAACACGATGTTGTCGGTGGTACGGCGTACGATCAAAAAGGTTCACCTTTACCGGAGGATGTGTTAACACGGGCAAAACAAGTTGATGCGGTATTGTTGGGTGCAGTGGGTGGCCCGAAATGGGAACAGTTACCGATTGCGCTGCGCCCCGAAAAAGGCCTGCTGGGCTTGCGCGCAGGCTTGGGCCTGTTTGCTAATTTGCGTCCGGCCTTGCTGTATCCGCAATTGGCTTCGGCATCGACATTAAAACCCGAAGTGGTTGCTGGACTGGATATTTTGATCGTGCGCGAGTTGACAGGCGATATTTATTTTGGCCAGCCACGCGGGGTGCGTACCTTGCCCAATGGTGAACGCGAAGGTTTCAACACCATGGTATATCGTGAAAGCGAGATTATCCGTATTGCCCGGGTTGCTTTTGAAAGTGCACGCAAGCGTAACAAAAAAGTATGTTCAGTGGATAAAGCGAATGTGCTCGAATGTACGGAGCTGTGGCGCGAGGTTGTCACACATGTCGGTAAAGAATATCCCGATGTGCAGTTGTCACACATGTATGTGGACAATGCTGCGATGCAATTGGTCCGTGCGCCCAAACAATTTGATGTTATGGTAACCGGTAATATCTTCGGTGACATTTTGTCGGACGAAGCTTCCATGTTGACCGGTTCAATCGGTATGTTACCTTCAGCATCGCTCAATGAACATGGCCAGGGTATGTATGAACCGATTCATGGCTCAGCGCCTGACATTGCCGGGAAAGGTATTGCCAATCCGCTGGCGACGATATTGT
>JANNJI010000545.1:0-8593 GCA_031405795.1 Gammaproteobacteria bacterium | reverse complement strand
GATTTGAAACGCGCCGAATATAAAAATCCCCCTCGGCAACTGCTCCTGCGTTGCTCTCGACAATTGCTCCTGCAGTGTTCTACCTTCGCCCGTCCATGGGCTCGTACCTCCTGCCTCCATGCAGTCGTTAATCCCCCTTTTCTAAGCTGTCTCTTCGTCACATTTATTTTAGGAAAAATAGAACCTTAGGCGATTTCGAGGATCTTATCGGCTTCTTTAACAACAAAGGAGCACGACAATGGCAGTAGAAACCGATGCACAAGCCTGGGCGCAAGCGCTGTTTGGTCGTTGTGAGTTGGGGGATAAACGACGGACGGCGCGACTGATAACCACGGCGGCGAGCTTGGCGGTCAACGGCGGAGGTAGCGTGGCGCGGGCGTGCAAAACGGATGCGGCAAGCCACGAAGGGGGCTATCGTTTCTTGCGCAATCCGCAGGTGAAGGTAGTAGCGATGGACGACGCCGGATTTCAAGCCACCGCCGAACGCATACAGGACGTAGCACGCGTATTGGCCATTGATGACAGTACCACGTTGAGCTATCGCCACCGCGTGTCCGAACAGCTCGGCTACACAGGCAGTAAAAAAGACAGTGTTGCGAAAGGTTTTATGGTGCACAGCACCTTGCTTGTTGATGCCAATAGTGGTGTCACCCAAGGCTTGATTGCGCAGCATCGTTGGATCCGCGATGCCGCCCGCTACGGCAAGAAACATCAGCGCAAGCAAACAGCGTATGAAGACAAAGAAAGTTATAAATGGACGCGCAATGCGCAAGCGATGCGGGCCCGCCTGGGCGACAAGATGAGCGCCGTCATTGCCGTGTGCGATCGCGAGAGCGACATCTTCCACTACCTGCACGAGAAGCGGGCGCAGGGTGAGCGTTTTATCGTGCGTGCCGCGCAAGATCGGATCCTGTGTGATGGCGTTAACACGCACTTGTTCGAGGCGCTGGAAAAGGCGGAAAAATGCGGTGAAATGCGCGTCACCGTGCCGCAGCGTGGCGGTCGCGAGGCGCGCGAAACCGTGCTGATGGTGCGCGCGAAAACGGTGACTATCCGCGCACCGCACGCCGACATCCCCCGCGATCGCAACGCGATGCTGACAGTGAACGTCATCTTGGCGCAAGAAGAAAACAGCACCCAGGCATCGCCCTTGCGCTGGCTATTGCTCACCACCGAAGCGATTACCAGCGAAACGCAATGGCGCGACACACTGCGCTGCTACGCCTTGCGCTGGCGCATCGAAGAATTCCACAAAGCCTGGAAAAGCGGCGCGAAAGTGGAAAAAATGCGAATGCAAAAAGTAGCACATTTAGAGCGCATGATCGTGCTGCTGGCCTTCGTGGCAATACGGCTGTTGCAACTGCGCGAAACGTTGGACAACGCCCATGCCGCACAGCAACCTTGCACCGACGTGTTGAGCGACCTGCAATGGAAAGTGTTGTGGGCAAGCGACGCGAAAAATCCACGCGTCTTGCCCAAAACAACACCCACGTTGCGCTGGGCGCACGACGCTATCGCCAGGCTCGGCGGTTTCTACAACAGCAAACGCACCGGCCGCGCCAGTTGGGCGACCATCTACGAAGGCTGGACACGCCTCGATGATCGCGTCCAAAGCTACCACCTGCTCACCGCCCTCGGCTCCGCCATCACATGAGCGGAGAATCGATCAAGAGACAGTTTTTCAAAGGGGGAAACAACACACCGACCGCATGCAGCGTTATTAAACAAGGTGGACAGGAATTCGGAACAGTTATTTAGCAGCATCCTCTCAAGTCCTTCCATGGACGTATGCATTGTTGCACTAAGTTACTTTAAGGAATTGGATCTCTTGTTTATTACGGAGTCTGGAATACAGGCAAGTTCATTACACTGGGCGTCAGCGTTGACTGCCGGGTGATCGAACCATTGGCGGCACGAATTTCTACGGTACCACCGCGCTGCGTATCATTAAAGCGCGCAGTGAGTGTACGCCCGTCGTTTAAGGTGATTGTTGTTCCGTGTATACCTGTGGTATCAGCGGCGATGGCATTCGTCACTGCGCCATCCAGTGATAACACGACGAGGTAAGGGCCTGTAGCAGAAGTCCACGCCAACCGATATCCAGCGGTCGCCTCTGCATCCAGTGACCGCCAGCTCGAAATCGTTGTGGTTGCCGTTGCCGGATGTACGCGATGTGCAACCATTGTTGTTTGTCCTCCGGCAAAGGTGACCGTATTTCCCGATTGCGTCGGAGAGATGGGACTATTCAGCAGCCAATCGGCACTGATCCCCGCTTGCCCTGCAAAACGGTCGAAAACCACCACCACATTCGGCTTGATAAAAAGCACCTCTCGATCCAGTGTCTGCACACCGTCTGCCGCGTTATAGGCGGGTGCTAAATTCCCCGCCGCCCACGTGAAATCCACGTTGTCGTTCAAACCATAGAGCTGTGCCGGACCACTTCCTTCACGCTGACGCAGCATGCTGCCATTGCGGCTGAGTCGCACGAGGTTATGCCAGTCTTCCTCCTGGCGAATACCGGAGGCGCTCAACATATTCTCATCAAAGGCCAGCCACTCACGTTTGAAAAGCAACAGTTGTCCTTGATCGCGATGTGCATGCGATTCCGTGTAGGGTCCAGCGGTGAAGTGAACCCAGGTAGCATTCCGGGTCCAATCGCTACGCATGAATACATGGCCTGTTCCCTGGCCATAATACACAGGATACAAATCGGCAATGGGTTTGGGGGCAATTGCGGCGGGATCGTAGACGAAATCAATCCAACGCTGGAATTGCTGAGTCATCTGCGGCACAGAACACTGATTGGTAAAATCTACTAAGGTGCGTCCAACCGCATCCGTGGGATAGAGTTTCGCAAGTCCTAAAGCATAATGGCGGTGATAATCAAACAGCATGGCAGTTTGGTCGCGAGCATGATCACCAATGGGTGCAAGTCGATCTAAGGTCGGGACCACGGAATGTATCAAGTAGGGTCCGGATGCTTTGGCATGTCCGCTGAGATCCGCTAAGCGCTCACCGGTGCTGGATGCCCATACATCGTATAACCAAAACAATGAACGCATGGCGGTGCCATAACCCGTCCCCTCACGGGAACCGCCGCCAGCGAGATCGCGCTGGAATACCGGCACGAGTTGGTCGCGTATCTTCGTTTCACGGAACATGCGTATCCAATCTGCCGCCTGCGGATTTTCATTGGTGGTGGCAAGGCCAAGCAGCATGGTTGCTTTGAGAAAGCTGTAATAGTAGTTGTTGACGGGATTATCGATCGACCAACCAGACCAAGGGTAGATAGTATTTCCCCAGCGGGCTTGGGTATAGTTCCAGACATTCCAGACAGCTTGATTGGCGTAGGTTATCCAGCGTTGCCGTTGTTGTGTTGTAGTTTGTGCATAACACCAGTCATAGACCATCGCGAGATCGCCGATGACGTCACCCACTTCGAGATAACTATCACCCGCTACCGTGGCACGTTGATTAGCATTGATCAGTGTTTCTTCGGCGGCGACCAGCGTATCGACATGTTGTACCGCCCAGCTGCAATATGAAGTATTGCCACTAACCTTCGACATCAGTGCCGCGTTCCAGGCCTCGAAGCCATAGACATTACCACCATTGACTGCAGAATCCACCACCTGTTTGAAACGCGTGATGGCGGCGCCATTGCCCGCATACCGGGATTGCAGTTCTGCCAGCCGTGTTGACGACAAAAAGATGCGTGGGTGAGATGCAGGAATTGTGTAATTACCCGAAGTGATCGGTGTGGGTATTGGTGTCGCTGTGGGCACTGGCCTCACCGTAGGTACTGGTGTCGAGGATGGTACCGGCGTGGTTGTGTTCGCCGCAGTTCGGCCATTTGTAGCTGTAGTGCCACCACCGCATGCCACAAGCAACATACTTATCGCGAGGAGATAGCCAAGCGTGATACGCGGTTGTTTGAATGTATGCGGGCGAAGGTTAATGGCCATGCGAGTATTCCAAAGTTGTATACGTTAAATAAGGATAAAATTTAAACAAGCTGTTGTATAAATACCGCCGGTACCCAGCGCATCAGCAGCAAAGTTGAACATGGTACTCCGGAAAACGATGCTTCTCTCCGATAATTTGTGCCAAGCAAAAAAATAGTGTGGCATCATGATACTTGATTGATAAGCGTAGCATGAAAAATTTACGCGTCAGACCTTAAAGCGTCACAGTGTAACGTAATTATGAATTATGTGTGCTTGAACGCAAAGAAGTTCACAATTTCAATATTACTAAAACTGTGCCTATTACAGGTATACAAGGCCTATCCCGTAAAATGGCGGCCAAATACCGCGATTAATCAACACGCCCCCCAACCCTTTGCTTAATTCAGCGTACTTTTACGCATCGAATAGGTAAAATAGATCGCAATCCCGATTGCCATCCAGATGAAGAAACGTGCCCAGGTTATCCACGGCAAGCTAAACATCAGATAGAGACAAAAAGAAATGCCCAGCAGCGGTATCCAAGGACTGAACGGTGTTTTAAATGGCCGGGGGATATCGGGTTTGGTATAACGTAAAAAAATCACGCCACCGCACACCACCACAAATGCCGCTAAAGTACCAATATTGACCAACTCGGCAACCGCATCAATGGAGGTAAAACCCGCCACCGCCGCAATCAATACACCACTACTCAAGATAATGCGCACCGGTGTTTGCGACTTGGGATGAATAGTGGAAAAGACAGGCGGCAATAACTTATCACGTGACATGGCGAGGAAGACCCGTGTTAATCCGTAATAGAGCACGAGCATCACCGTCGTCAGTCCTGCAATCGCCCCCACCGAGATGATACCGGCGGCAAAACGATGACCCAGTTGCAATAAGGAGTCTGCAACCGGAGAAGCAACATTTAAACTTGTATACGGCACGATCCCGGTGAGCAAGCCTGCGACGATAATATAAATGATGGTGCACACCGCCAGCGAGGCAATAATCCCAATCGGCACATCACGTTGTGGTTGTCTGGCTTCTTCCGCCGCCGTCGACACTGCATCAAAACCGATGTAGGCAAAAAAGATAAACGCGGCACCCTGCATTACGCCAGGCCAGCCAAACGGTGCAAAGGGTGACCAATTGGCGGGGTTCACATAAAAAACCGCAACGGAACAAAACACAATGATTGCCAGCAGTTTGACAAACACCATCGCCGCGTTAAACCGTGCACTGTGTCGCACACCTATCGCAAGTAAAATGCTCAGTACTATGATAATGGCTGCTGCAGGGAGATTGATATAACCTCCGGCACTGGGGACCTTGGTCAACACCTCCGGCAGCGAAAACCCCATCGCCGTCAATGCATTATTGACATAACCCGACCAACCAATGGCAACCGCCGCAGTTGCCACGCCGTATTCCAGAATCAGATCCCAACCGATGAGCCAGGCAATAAACTCACCCAAACCTGCATAAGCGTAACCATAAGCACTACCACAACCACCTATCATCGCCGCTAATTCCGCATATGCCAGTGCTGCAAACGCACAGGCAAATCCGGCAACCACATACGACAATACTATCGCGGGGCCTGCCTGGGTGGCGGCGGCCTTGCCCGTCAAAACAAAAATACCGGCACCAATGATCGCACCAATGCCTAACAAGGTGAGATCAAAGGCGCTCAAACAGCGTTTCAGTCCGGTGTCGCAATACGCATCGGCATTGATAACTTTGGTGCGAAATAAATTCATGACTGTTCTCCTCTTTTGGCAACCAGCCGCACGCTAACGGTGTGCAGCGGGCTTATTGTCATTATTGTTGGCTTGCAATGGCAAACACCTTGCCAGTACAGCGCGTATGCCCATGGTAGAGTGTCTGCCAACACTTGGAAAGGGATTGATTTAACAAAATCATACGACGTGTTGCCCACCTGGCGGGAAATGCTCGGCGATGTCGATACCGCCAGCTGCTCCACCGAGACCTTCTCCAGTTCCAGCACACCGAACTTGAGTCTGGTAATCTCACGCAAAAACAAACCGCCGATTAAAAAAATCATGACGCCTAATGTTAGTAATCCGTCGATTGCCAATGCAAATAAACGCTTGTCGGCTGCCTCGATGTTTTGCATAATCAGGAAGCGATAATGAACCGGTAAACTTAGCGGATCCAGACATTCGCCACGCATTGAATTCAATTCACAACAGGACGCCCAGGTTGCCAGTTAACATGAAAAAAATTACCCGCCTTCACCGCGCCCTGCTTCTACTTGGTCTATTTATAATAGCACCGCAGCTGTTAGCCAAAAACGATGACGTTGAGACTGAATACGGTCTTGCCGTTGGCTGGCGACAAGACAGCCTTGACTGGAATATTGCCGCCGATATCACCGGCACAGCTACACCCAATATCCTCAGTGAATTGACGTGGGATCCATTGAATATGCTCCAAATAGAGGCGTTTGCAGACCATCCGCTCCGCAACAAATGGCTACTGATAGCCGACGGGCGTTATGCGCTAATATACAGCGGCAAAAATCAAGACTCCGATTATCTGGGTGATAATCGCACTATTGAGTTTTCCCGATCCAACAACGCAGCCAATGGTGGTGAGCTCTATGGTTTTAATCTCGCTATCGGCTACCGCTTAGGGTCACAACCGCGTTTGAAGTCATCCAGCGTGGGGGTGATCCCGCACCTTGGATGGGGCTACGCTGCGCTAAATGTCGAGATAACCGATGGCAATCAAACAATACCATCTCTCGGCCCATTTCAAGGACTCAACTCCAGTTACGATACCCAATGGAAAGGCTTCTTTACTGGTCTCAAATTTTATTACGATTCCGGGCGCTACACCCGATTAAGTCTGCAATTGCGCCAACATTACTTGGATTATTACGCCCAGGCTGATTGGAATTTACGTGATGACTTCGCCCACCCCATTAGTTATACGCACGAAGCCAACGGCGAGGCGCGCACAATGACGTTGACACTTGATTATGATTTTACCGGTGAATGGACAGCACGCCTGAGTGTCAGTCGCGAACAATGGAAAACCGACCCAGGTATCGACACCACCTATTTTTCGAATGGTACATCATCACAAACACGACTTAATGTCGTTAACTGGGAATCAACCAGTATCATGCTGGGTGTTTTTTATAGCTATTAATTCTCAAACAACATTTACTGAATATAACCCGCCAAGTTCAAGCGTATTTAAACTAACGGATAATCTCTTTCACTTCTGAAATATTCCTGATCCAGGGTGACCATTTCTTTAATCCAACAGGCAGCTGTTCTACTGCAACAGAGGCCTCCGCCACCGTGGCAAAGGATCCATACACCAGCGAATACCAATATTGTCCTTGCCGCCGTGAGCGGAAATAGCCTGCCTGTCCTTGCAGTTTATTCTCGGTGTAATATTGTTGAATGATTTCCTCGTTGGTACTGGTCACCAATTGCACCGTATAATTTTCGGCCGATTGTGTCACCAGCCACTTTTGCGGAACGGAGTCAGCACTCACCGATGTGGCTACACGTTTCGCTTCGATGCTTGCCACATTAACTACTTTGCGCGGCGTATCCTGATTAGGTTGTACACTTTGGGAATTTAATTGTTGATACGCATCGGTGAGACCTTGTCGAGCGGCGCGGGTGAACCAGCGTTGTGCCGTACCGAGATCACTTTTTACGCCCTGACCACGCTGGTACATCATACCCAGGTTGTATTGCGCCACGGGATCGCCCGCTGAGGCCAGCTGGTGCCATGCTTGCGCCGCCGTGTTGAAATCACCGCGTTGTTGCGCATCCAGAGCGTTAGTATATGCCGCCATGCCAAGCAACATTGGCAATGTAGCGCTGAAAAATGCCGTGACCACAAATTGTTTATTCATACCATAACCTCATCAGGTGTTTTCATTATTCAGGTATTGCCAGTGCAACCCTGAACAACCTGTGCGGTTATCAACTGGTGATGTGTACTTCCATTTGACGCAAGCGCGACCAGGTTGATAACCAGTCGTGCAGGAGTAGATTCCCTTGACGTTTTTCATCCGGAAGAAACATCTGTTCATTCGGATAAGGATAACTCGCCAGGAGATGATGCTGCCCTTGATAGGCGATCACTTCCGCCAACGCCGCATCCAAATACACCCGCACTTTAAACACGAGGTCGGGCAGAAACCTGCCACCTTGTTGAAAGCTGTGCTTGATGGTCAGCAACAGGGTGTAACGCGTTCGTTCGACGACTGCGAGCTCCGTCCAGTGATACCCTTGTGTATATTCGGCGTTGCTTTTGTCCCGCAACTGATGGTGGTTCAACAAGTCCATCAGTAGCCGATAGTTACACTCGAAATACCACATTGGGTTGGTAGCCCGCAGTACAGCGATGGAATGCGTCACGTCATCGAACCTCGTGGTTAAGTAGGGTAGCGGCAGTCGGGGACCCTAACTTGAACAGCAAGCCTGAGCTTAGGCACCCTTGTAGCTGATTCTTCCACGGAATGATGAAAAATTCTATCTTGATTCAGGCGTCGAACCCGTCTACCGGGCTGACGCCCCGCGACGGATGTTGAGGAGATAGGGGGCGCATCGCCGTACCAGAGCTCCGAAAAACGCGCGAAAGAAGTTGGT
>JANNJI010000544.1:0-2566 GCA_031405795.1 Gammaproteobacteria bacterium | reverse complement strand
ACAACAGGTTTTTTCGAACGACGGACGAACGAGATACGGCACTGATATCGACATTTGAAGATTTCTCAAATCGTCCGCATCTTCTCGCAGGACAGGTTGCCAGATATATTTGATCTGATATTTATGCGATGCTGGTTAGTTTAATCTTGCGACGTCGAAATATCGATTGCAGTTTTATACTATTTCTTCCTTTGAATAGGTTCTGATCAGCATCAAGTATGGCGCGTGCGGCACGCGTAAACGTCGTGAAGCCATCGAGCTGAAAATGGCTTTCCAGAATAATATGATCAGCCATTGTCTGGCCGAGGACCTCGCGGATCTGCCACAGCGTTGCGGCCCAGATCTGGCCATTTTCATGTTCGTAATCGGTAATGGCGCGGAAATTCGTATAGGTCAGTTTGTTAGTCACAAAGCGCAGACAGGGTGGATTAAATCGTTGTTGCAAGCCGATCAATAAGCCATCCCAGGTCATAACACAATGTTGGTAATTATCAGGTTTGCGGTTTGCGAAAAAACTGGCAGCAAAATAATCGCCAAATCCTTCGCCAATTGCGGCGGCCTCATGGGACTGGCCGAAGTTAGGGCAGATGGCGTCTTGGATGGCATGTCCCAGTTCGTGCAGAATGGTTTCTGCATCTTCCGCATCATCAATCGCACCGGTACCAAAGGTCAGCTGTTTTTCATCAGGGCTATACCAGGAATTATCCTGGCGTGTGCCATTCACATTGACCTTGACCTGTTCATGAAAAATAGCGCGTTTGCCACGATAGCCCATTTTTTCCAAGTAACGAATGGCTTCATTGATGTGATGGTAAGCCATGACTTGTTCAAATTCATTCTGATCAGAGTTATATAAAAAAGCGTAATCAGTCCGGTGTGCGCGTTTTTGTTTGGTCGGTTGTGTGGTGACACGTTTACCTTGTAAATAGCCGCTGTCATCGAGGTCGCGCAGGGTCACGCGGCGATACGCCTTGTCAGGCACGGGATTAAGCCGGGTTTTGCCCGTGAGCAATTCAGCATGGCCGCCGAGTTGAGTGACGGGACTCGGATCAAAGATACGCGCAGTACCGTTAGGCGATTCCGACAGATTATCGTATTTATTGATGATGTTACCGGTTTTTGCGCTGACATAAATAATCCAGTCCTGACGCGGCTCGCGTACATACAAGGTAATACGCCAGGCGGGTTCCAGTTTTGCATTTTTCGGATACCATAAAGCTTCGCTATCGCTAACTGACACGCCTGTTTTTTTCCGCGCAGGGCTTTTTTGGCTTTTTGGATAGCCATTGTTTTTGTAACGTCAAATTGCGCCGTCTTGGGTAATTTGGTTGCGGGTACCGCGCGGTTTTTGATGAGGTAGACTCGCCCATGGTTATCCCTGTGTACGGTCACATAGGCGCGGTGTATGCGATGCTGCAAATGGTATTGCTGAAAGATGCTATGTTGTGCGCCAGCACTGTAAATGGTGCGCACCATTTTAAGGTCGCGTATCTGTTGGTCGAGACCCAGTAAGGTACTGTTGGCTTTCAGTACCTGTTTTGCATGTGTGCGTATCGCCTGTGAATTGGCGCGGGTACGAAATCCCCAGATTTCTTTCGGTGTGCCGTAATGTTTTCCGGCGTCGATATGGTAGGTTCCCTTTTTCAAGGCATGCATATTTTCGTCCTTGTTCATATAGAGATATTTATATACGATAGCACTGTCACCTGGATCGATGGAAGTGTTGCCTATATTAATACGAGGATCAAGGGGCAGGTATGCGAAAATCCGACCGGCTGTTTCAACTCACCAATCTGTTGCGGCGATACCAGCCGGTAACTGCGCAGCAGTTAGCAGAAAAGCTCAACGTTTCGGTGCGATCGATCTATCGTTATATCGATGATTTATCCGTTAACGGCATACCCGTGTATGGCGAACCCGGCACGGGTTATCGTCTGCAGGATAATTTTGAGTTGCCCGCCCTTAATCTCACGCCGGATGAACTGGATGCATTGCTGGTCGGGGTGCGCATGGTATCAGGCTGGACAGGCGCGGAATTACCCGCCTCTGCACGCTCTCTGTTACACAAGATTTGTTCCGGTTTAAACGAGACCATGAAACACCGTGCGGAAGCCAATATTTTTGTGCCTGAGCTGGGTGATAGGCTGAAGGAGTC
This sequence comes from Gammaproteobacteria bacterium, assembly GCA_031405795.1. Taxonomy (GTDB): domain Bacteria; phylum Pseudomonadota; class Gammaproteobacteria; order UBA6429; family Thiohalophilaceae; genus JACQBC01. The sequence continues at coordinate 411 of JANNJI010000544.1, read as the reverse complement.
TGAGTACTGGGAGCAACTGCGAATGGCGATCCGGGATCAACACAAAGTTTGCATCCACTACGTGACACAGGAAGGCGTTTTATCGAATAGGCAGTTGTATCCTCTGGGGTTGTTTTACTGGGGCGGGAAATGGACAGTGGGGGCGTGGTGTACCTTGCGAACCGCTTACCGGGATTTTCGGGTCGATAGAATCCAGGCGCTTGAGATATTGGCAGAGGTATTCGAAACAACCAACAACATCAATCTTTCTTCGTACCTCCACGCGCAAACTCAGGATTGCAAAAGTTCAGAGTGACAACACGTTGTCAGTAGGCTGCGCGTATGCTTGTTTCTCAACTTAACCTGAGGGAGAGCTATACATGAATAACTACGTGTTGGAAGTGGCGGTGTTCACCGTGAAAGAAGAAGAGG
>JANNJI010000543.1:0-2356 GCA_031405795.1 Gammaproteobacteria bacterium | reverse complement strand
CATTCCCGCCTCGCCCCTCATCTCGGTCACAGGTGCTGACATGACGACAGTAACAACTGGAACCAGCGACGGACAACCGCATCTCGTTATCTACAGCACGAATTGCACATCGAAGTGGTACGACGCCGTAGACAAGGTCTGTCGTCCCTAACGCCGTAAGATTAAAGATATTCGGTACAAGGAATGTGCCGCGTTTACTGGGGCATTACACAACGTTGTTATTTACAAATGAAATAGGAGAATGTTATGAGCTATTCAAACACCTTAACCTTTGGCGCGTTGCTTGGATGTTTAGCCTTTGCCTCATCGGCATCAGCGGCAATGTATAGCGTTGATGTTGATGCACCAGTGGTAAAGTTGCGAAAAAGCTGTATCGAATCCAACGCAACCTTAAAGAATTGTTTCGATACACTCGATAGCATGAATAGTTGGGTGACCGGCACACGTAAACCGAATGCAGCTAAACCGCTGTTAGTCGAAATTGGTCCGGGGACGTTTATCCCAGGAGCACAGAGAGGAGGTCTTGAGTGCAGAGACAGTAACATTACCTACCGTGGTGCCGGACAAGACAACACCAAGATCGCAGCATATTCCCGCCAGACCTTTGGAATGAGTGCAAGTGGAAATTGCACCAATCTCAACGTTGAAAACCTAACCCTTGAAGGTTTATTTGGTGTTTATTGGCCCGGAACAGGAAGTTCAACCTGGACAAATGTCACGGTACGGGGGTTTCACTATTCGTGGATCGATAGTGCTTGCCCTGGACAATCTGGGGGGAAACATTACTGGTACTCCAGTCGCGTGATTGTTGATTCTAGGAGCTTTGAAGATGGCGCGGATGGTCTTGGGAAAGGCTATGGGATCCACTGCGGTGAAAGCTGGTTTTTCGGAAGTGAACTATTAGCCATGGGCGGTAACGGCGGAGCCAGAGCGCTTTACGTGAACACCGGTGAGGCGCACGTGTATGGCGGCGTGATTCGTACCATACTCCATCCTGCAACAGCGGTTACTCCGCCGAGACCGACCGGCGCTAGCCCAGACGATATCGGCGATGGCCTGTTTGCCGTGCTTGCCGCCAACAATGGCAGCGTCCATATCCACGGCACCGGCATCGATGTCATCGGCAATAGCAGCGCCACCGATATCGCCGCCCTAATGGCTGCCACTGGCGGTGAAATTCACGCGAACGGAGCGGCCTATAATTTATCGACGGGCGCGGGCGGCAAGATACACCGGATTATCAACACCGGTGGCCATGTTCACGCGCCGTATCTTTGGGAATCACATACGACTCCCCCTGTCAATGCCAAAAGCACAACCAACAATCCTGGCAACACACTGGTCTCTATCACCGGGGCTGACATGGCGGTGGAGACGGACTGTGCTTCCACGGGTTGCCAAAGTACCGGTACCGAAACACATTTATTGATCTACAACAATGCTTGCACGGGTCCTGGTGGTACGTGGTTCGACACGGTGACAAGGGCATGCCGTTAAATATTTCTTTGCTGCAAGACATTCGATACAAGTGATCCACAGGGAAGTGGAGAAGTTAGGGTGATGTACAGGAGTGGGAGATATGCCGGGTGTTTTATTGAGTAACATCACACAACATTTAGTTCTACTTTACAGATCAGGAGGACATTATGAAATTTTTTCGTATTCTCCCTATGAATACTCTAAATACACCGAAGCAATGTCGGCCTCAATGTAATCGTCGTTTGCGCGGTGTCGTTGCCCCATGGGCTGTGGTCTTTATCTTGGTCGGCTGGATTCCGACGAGTTGGGCTGGTACGGTTGTCTGCACAAAAAATCGCATAGTTATCCCGCCCCAAAGCAGCCTGCAGGTCGGTGACAGAGTTAATTGCAGCAATCAGGCATACGGTGGTGGTGATGTCGATAGTTTTACCGTTAGAAGTGCAACGGGGTGTCCGCATTCGTTCGTGGAGGTCGTTGCGCTTGGAACCGGAAATACGGATACCGTGGTTGAGAACCAGGTACAGGTGACATTTATTGGTTCCATTCCCAGCACCGTTACCAATCCGAACGCGAAAAATCTCGCAGATGGCAAAACCAACATCGTCTACATCTGCCCAGGTACGAGTGTGGATTTTCGCGCGGTATCGGATAACGATCCCTTGCCAGTGGTTGATGTGGAAAATGATCCTTATGATCCCGACGCAATAAAATCGAAAGTCCTGGTGTTGTCCTTTAATCCCATATTGGAAAACGCGACCGACACGACGGGCAATCTGATTGGGCCGCTAAGCGTCCGCAAGTACATCAGCGTGATAGCGCCTAACGTACAATATGACGATCCGCTGACGGTTGCCCAACGGTACATCAACGCGACATT
>JANNJI010000542.1:0-2510 GCA_031405795.1 Gammaproteobacteria bacterium | reverse complement strand
TCAATCTGACTCATAAAACCAAAGGTGCGTGCCCGACTGATTTCTTTCACAAACGAGGTAGTCGAGAAATCCACTTCGGCGACTTGGCTGCTTTCTTTAAAAATAGGGTGGTCAAAATTGATCTCAAATGACACTTTAAATCCTTCAAATGGTTCAAATTGAACCCATTTTTCCCCTTCTTGCACCCGCACAGGGCGCTTGATGCGGATAAATCGTTTGGGTGCGTTCTGCTCTTGGATACCCGCGGACTGAATTAAAAAGACGAACGGTCCAGCACTTCCGTCCATGATAGGCACTTCAGGTGCGTTTAAATCAACATAGGCATTATCAATACCCAAACCGGCCATTGCGGAGAGTAGATGTTCAACGGTTGAAACCTTTACACCATCTTTCACCAGGGTGGTCGATAGGGTCGTTTCACCGACATTTTCCGGTGTGGCTGGAATCTCAACGGGTTCAGGAAGGTCAACACGGCGAAAGATAATGCCCGTATCTGGCAGCGCAGGGCGCAGCGTCAAATACACCTTCTGGCCGGTATGCAAACCGATACCGGTCGCGCGGATAATGTTTTTTAATGTGCGTTGTCTAATCACGGATTTTCCTGTCCTTGAAATAGTTAGTAAATTATGACTATGTTAAGCAAATTCCATTCCAAAAATAACGGTCTATCCCAACACTACCCGGCCAAGCAAAGGGCGGGAATACTAAAGCATGCATAGTTTTCAGGCAACCTCTTTTTTCAGGAAAGGTAGCGTCATTTCACAATAACGCTTTAATACATAACAATATTTAGCCCTATCTGGCCAAATGTCCAGTTACCATACTATTAATATAGTCTCACCTTTCTATCAATCAGCCTGCCGACGCAAAAAAGCCGGGATATCAAGGTAGTCCAGATTTCCTTCGGTATCACCCCGAAACCGCTCACCTGATACTTTCTTGCGAATAATGGTAGGCCGATCCAACTGGTCGTAATCCACCTCGCCAGTGCTGGTTCGATCCACAACCAATTTGGGTTTTTCTTTTGCGTCCAATCCCAAGCCCAAACCTGTTGCCACCACTGTGACACGTAATTCCCCGATGAGTTCCGGATCGATCACGGTACCGACAACCACCGTGGCATTTTCCGAAGCAAACGCCTTGATGGTGTTACCTACCTCTTCGAACTCACCAATCGACATATCCAGGCCTGCTGTCACATTCACCAGAATACCGCGGGCGCCAGCCAAATCCACATCTTCCAACAAGGGGCTGGCAATGGCGGCCTCCGCTGCCTCCCGTGCACGATTATCACCACTGGCACGACCAGAGCCCATCATCGCCATCCCCATTTCGGACATTACGGTACGTACATCAGCAAAATCAACGTTGATCAAACCAGGACGCGTGATCAGCTCTGCAATTCCTTGCACCGCACCTAACAACACATCATTGGCGGCTTTGAAGGCATCTAATAAACTGATATTTTTGCCCAATACACTCAATAGCTTTTCATTCGGGATTGTAATCAAAGAATCCACATAACCCTTGAGCTCTGCGATCCCCTCGACTGCTACCGCCATGCGTTTCTTGCCTTCAAATGGGAAAGGCTTGGTTACCACGGCAACCGTCAAAATACCCATTTCCTTTGCCACTTGCGCGACAATGGGCGCACCACCAGTACCCGTGCCACCACCCATGCCTGCAGTGATAAACACCATATCGGCACCTTCCAGCACTTCGGCAATACGTTCACGATCTTCCAATGCCGCCTGACGACCAATTTCAGGATTCGCGCCCGCGCCTAATCCCTTGGTGATTCCGCCACCCAGTTGCAGCAGTGTCTTGGCGGAACTGTTGCGCAACGCCTGCGCATCGGTATTGGCAACAATAAAATCCACACCATCGATATTTTGTTGCACCATGTGTTCAACGGCGTTACCACCACCGCCGCCCACGCCAACTACTTTGATAACCGCACTTTGTGAATAACCATCCATTAATTCAAACATAACTAAACCCTCCTGACATCAATATGTTAAACAGCCCAATTTATTACCCAATTAAAAATTACCTTGAAACCAACTCTTCATGCGTCGCATTGCCGTTCGCCAACCTCCACCCATGCGTGATTCGGCGTCCCGCATTGATCGATTGCGGTAACCGAACAACAACAAGCCAACCCCCGTGGAGTAAATTGGATTACGCACCACATCCACCAATCCCGACACGTATTGCGGCACACCTTTACGTACCGGCATGTGGAATATCTCCTCCGCTAATTCAATCACGCCCTCCATCTTTGAACTGCCGCCGGTTAACACGATCCCCGCTGCACACAAATCTTCAAAACCACTACGCCGTAACTCCGCCTGAACTAATGTGAATAATTCTTCAAACCGTGGCTCAACCACTTCCGCCAATGTCTGTCGTGCCAATCGACGCGCTGCTCGATCACCCACACTCGGTACTTCAATGGTCTCGTCAGGACTTGCCAACTGTGTTAAGGCACAGGCGTACTTGATCTTGAT
>JANNJI010000541.1:0-4015 GCA_031405795.1 Gammaproteobacteria bacterium | reverse complement strand
GGCAGACCAGCCTCTATCAGGCGTTTGATTTCTTCGGGATCCATACGGGTAAACCTATTGGTTGTTAGACAGGTTGCCATTCTACCGCGAACCGGGGGGATATCGGTATAACTGGCATTGCCCATGGAGAAATAAAATCCTGTTAATTTACGGGTAGAATCCGGGATTTATGGTTGATCTGAGCAATCGATGTCATTGGCTGCGGGGAATTGCCGTATTAATGCCTCCTGCTTGTCCCTGCCTGATGCTATTCATGAGTTAAAATATTTTACATAACAGTGGCAGCGTTTGTCTGAATAACAAGACAATACACCACCCTCCATCAACACACTGCTACGACCAACAAGTGATTTATAACTTTAAGTTTTCTCTTCAGATATCTGATCCTTTGTAGGGTTCACATGGCTTGGCGCCATAGTTCTCCATTATTTTCCAAATAGCACCCACAACCGGTTTGGTATCTTTTCCTTCCAGAATGAGCAAGAAGGCTATTTTATTTTCCAAGCACATTTTTCTCACTAAAGGTTGCGTGTGAATCTGAGCAGAGGAGTCGGGATCATGGAAGTCCAGGTAAAACCAGATACCATCAGCGTCTGGTTCCGGAACGCCCGATCTCCATCCACCGCGATGCTGTGGCCAATGAGTATGATATTCGTATGAGATATTCATATTTTCGATGCTGGTGTTTTTGACTGCTGAAAATCCCTTCAATTGGGGAAAGTCTTTGTTAAGAGCTTCGATACGGTGTGCAACGCCTATCAGGGTTTCCTTGTAATTTATTTCGGTTGCCATACCGCTACCTCCTAAAAGTACACACAAGATCACAGAAATTGAAATGAGGTTTGAATTGTTGAGTATCATAGATAAGTTTGTATACAAGTCCTGGCCACTTTACTTTGGAGCGCCGCGCCTAAATAGAATTGCACAGTTCTAACAAATTTCCAAAACTCTTTAAGGCATTGGGATGTTCAGCGCCGCCGACCAATATGCAACCGATACCGGTATTTATTGCGCCACCAAGATCTCTTCTAGGCGAGTCGCCTGTCACGATAGCTTCCGTATTGGCTATGCCGAGTTGCTGCAAGACCAGCTCGAACGCTTTGGGTGAGGGCTTGACCATTCCATGGTCGGATGAAAACGAGATGGCAGAAAATACACTGGCAACGCCCGCGCGTTCAAATGTATTTAGCCATGCCGTTTTAGGCGACCAAATATCAATGACTGCCGCCAAAGTAAAACGGCGCCGCAATTTATGGAGTGCCTCTGCGTAGTCATTTGGGATGTAGCCGAGTTCATGAAATGCAAAGGTTGCAACGATTTTGCCGATTTCATCCCTGCCCAATTTTTCTTCGGCAGTTTCATGGATCACACTTTCCACTGAAGGAAAGTTATGCCGATAGTGTTCATCCGGGTATCTGGCCTCCAGGTACCCATAAGCGGTGCGCACGATTCTATTGATTTCAGCCGGGGAAAGTGTTCCGCCCATTTTTGAATAGTGCATCGAAAAATCTTCGCCATCGCCGAATCTGTCTTCCCCAAACATAAAGGTACTGTTCATATCCAGCAGCAGGGCTTTTTTGTCTGCAAACACGGCAAGGTTCCGACGCTCACGGGTTAACGCGTTATTAGACATTGCTCTGCCCCTCAAATAGGGACTCACGAAAAGACACATAGTCGTTTGCGCATTGCCGTGGTTTCTCAAACATGGGTACATGACCGGCGTTCTGTACAAACACAACTTCGGAATTAGGCAGCAGTTTGCTGAGAACATTCGCTGTTTCCACAGAAATGACGCGGTCCTGATTGCCAAACACAATTAAGGTTGGTGTCTTCATGCCGCGAATCTGATCCTCGACCGAGTGATCCAGAATTTTCTGCAAGATACCTTCTTCCAGGACGGCATTCTGAGTCCGCTCCTGTGCCAAAATTTTCAACATTGGCCCGGGAATATAGGGGGGCTTGCTCATTCCCAGCGCCATTACTTCCTCAAATTCCTTCACATTTCTGGCGATCAATGGGTTGTGACTTGATGCAGTAATTAATTTCAATATATCACTTTTGAAGGAGCTCTTTGCTACGGTCGGACTCAACAGCCAAAGACTATTTACTTCTGTTGGGTACAGCGCTGCATACAACAATGCGATCTGGCCACCCATTGAATTGCCACCGAGATGAAGATTGTTCAGGTTTAACGCGTGAGAAAATACCCGTAACCGTTCAACTTGAGCAGGGGGTGAGTAGTCCGCGTCATGCGGACGCGCCGATTCGCCAAATCCAATAATGTCCGGAATAATCACTCGGTAGTGTTTGACAAGAAAGTACGAAACGCGTGTGAAAGTGTCTTTGTTGCCACCAAAACCGTGCAGCAATATCAGCGGTTCGCCTTGACCACCCTCCAGATAGGCATAGTGCAGTCCGTTTGGCAGGGCGATTTTTTTGCAGACGAGCGCAGACTGCTTACGCGTGGCATTGAGCGCCACGGCCACTGCGTGCGCAGGAGCCAGATAGACGAACGCGATCAGCGAAGTAATAACAACAAAAATGAAAGCTGCATTGTATATAACAATCGTCATTCTCTTCCTATTTGGTGCACCCACCTCGAACGTAATGTTAGGTATGACGGCCCTTCGCCGCCGTTGTCAGCACTCATGTTGTCCCAACATTTTCGATTTTCCTTTTTACATCCATAGGATCATTAATGTTCTTGAATATGAGATCACTGATGCCCCGTCCAGTAACTTTTACTGTGCCGAAACCAAACATACGACCAATAACACTCTGGATAATCTCGACCGTCTCGACGGATGAAATTTTCATTTCTTCAGATTTTCTACTGATAATTCCTTTTTTCAGGATGACCCGCTTGTTGGTAACCCCTTGTTCGATACTTCTTAGTTTCAGCCACTCCCACATAGCCAAGAGCAAAGTAAGACCGAATGTCGGAATTGCCAAAACTATCCAAAGGATCATTAGCCCCTTCGAGAACCAGTGGAGCCTGAAAATTTCCTGTACCTGTTCGCCATTTGACAATGAATCCTGGATGTACCCCATTTGTTCCTCCTTTATTTGAGTTCTAACGAATAAGCTCAGCCGAGGCAGCGCGACAGTGCCGACGTCGGCCGAGACGCCCTATTATGCGTTACTTTTTTTTCTCAACAATTTTGGTCTCCAATTTTTCCTTCTTTTATTACGAAATGCTCATGTTGTCCTTTGGAGATTAAATCTACTCCATCATAAGCCTCCACAGCAAAGACGAATTTTCTTCCATCGGCTTTGATCAGCTCTTCGTATCCTGTTTTGCTCGAAAGGCCTGTTATGCCTGAACGTCATACTTGATGATATCGCGGCATAATTTTCCGCACTCGCTACAAAGAACCGTGCCATTATTTAGGTTTACTGCCACTGCCCGGACTTTTCGGGAACGAAAGAAACCCTTAACGCTGCCGATTTCTGTGCCACAGAATGAGCACCTTCCCTCAACATTTTTTTCTTCCGCCACCAAGAGATCGTCTACACATTCGAGGCAAATGAAAAGCTCTCCGGGGCCTCGGATTCCTTGCTTTACTTCGATGTCACAGACTGAGCATTTCATTTTCTTGGTGAAATATAACGTAAAATTAAGAGACGCGCTTTCGCGAGTCCCGATTGACTGACGGGTTACCTAATTGGATATACCATTATCTTAATTTTCACAGTATACACAAGAGAGTGCGTGTTGTAGTCAAAATGAGGTTGACTACGTTTACACGTTCACTAAATCAAAGTGTGTGTAATTTTTGCACTCCCTAAAACCAGTCATACAAGTGAATATTTGTATTACGCTAAACAGCCTCTTCAAATAACCTAATATCTATTTTAGAATTCGGTAATTAACTAATTAGAAAACCCACTGCACACAAACCGGAGACATGTGAATTTAAGCCATGACGTATCTTTACCTTTATATATGGTATATCTTTAACGCAGTAATAACATGACAAGGATAATAGCAATGAATTTCGATCTGGCTTTTTTT
>JANNJI010000540.1:0-4819 GCA_031405795.1 Gammaproteobacteria bacterium | reverse complement strand
CCTGATTGGCGCCATCAATATGCATGATCTGTTACGATCCGGTGTTGTCTAACTCATTCGCGAATAAACTACTATGCAAGATATCCTCGATAAAGCGGCACAAATCAAATTGGTGGTCTTTGACGTCGATGGCGTGCTCACCGACGGCAGTCTGTTTTTTAGTGACGATGGCCTGGAATACAAGGCATTTTATTCCCGCGACGGCTTGGGCATGAAATTGCTGCAACAGACCGGCGTGGAGATCGGTATTATCACCGCACGATCCTCCCAGGTGGTGATGCATCGCATGAAAAATCTGGGCATCGAACATGTCTACCAGGGTAATCTCGACAAACTCAGTGGCTTTGACGATTTATTGGCAAAACTCAAGATCACCCCCGCACAAACGGCCTATGTCGGCGACGACGTGGTTGATTTACCCGTTATGCATCGTGCAGGATTGGCTATTGCAGTGGCCGATGCGCATCCGCTGGTCAAGCAACATGCCCACTGGATCACCAGTCATCCGGGGGGGCGCGGTGCGGCGCGCGATGTCTGCGAATTGATCATGCAAGCCCACGGCACGCTCACCAAACAACTGCACTCTTTTTTGTAAATGGGTAAATTACGTTACATCCTGGTGTTGTTGATTGTCCTGGCCATCGCGGTCTTTACCCATTGGTTACTGGGAACTGTAACACCAGAGGGTAGACAACTACCTGCGGAAATGCGCCACATCGCTGATTATTTTGTCTCGGATTTTCATGCGACGATATTTGATCAGCACGGCAAACCCTACTACAAACTCAAGGCCAGCCACATGGAACATTTTGCTGACGATGAAACGGTTGCGCTGCAATACCCGGAAATCGAATTTTTACGTGAAGCCGAACAGCCGTGGACTGCGGTGGCTGAGTCCGGCACGCTCTACCAGGATCGGGATATTTTATTGCTCAAAGGCAAGGTAACGATTACTCACGCCGCCGTCAGTGAAAACCAACGCCTGACGCTTACCACCCAGGATTTGAGCATTGATTTACAGAAAAAAATAGCCGATACCAAAGCCGAGGTGCATGCTCAGACAAAAAGCAGTACTATCATGGCTCACGGTATGCACCTTAACTTAACCAATAATACACTTGTCCTGGACGCCAACGTGCGAGGCACCTATGCGCCTTAATCCTATTTCCGCCTGCCTCGTCTGTCTGGTTTTGCTGTTACCGGCTACCAGCCCTGCCAGGCCCGGCGATCAAAGCCAGCCGATTCGTCTGCAGGCGGATCGGGTTGAAATCGATGAGAAAAAGGCAACCAGCCTGTATCGTGGGCATGTCCAAATGGAGCAAGGCAGCCTCAAAATAAAGGGAGATGAAGTATTAGTGATGATGAAAGAAGGTCGCGTCGATAAAATTATTATCCAAGGTAAACCCGCTACGTTTGAACAACAGCCGGAGAAACAACCGGATATCGTCTACTCGAAAGCCGACTATATGGAATATTTCGCCGATAATGAGCGTTTAATCTTAAAAACCAACGCCGAAGTCACCCAAGGAAAAAACCTCTTTCGCGGTGATCACATTGAGTACGATACCCGCAACAGTGTCGTCAAGGCACATAAAGACCCCAATAGCGACACGCGCATCCACGTTACTATTCAGCCCGAGACAACTAGCCCCCCTCCCAAACCCGAAAACCCCAAACCATGAATACCCTGGCGGCCTCCGGCTTGGCAAAACGGTTTAAGCAACGCACCGTCGTCAAAAATGTCTCCTTCCATATTCAAAGCGGTGAAGTGGTAGGATTGCTCGGCCCCAATGGTGCCGGCAAAACTACCTCGTTTTATATGATAGTGGGCTTAATTGATGCGGATCAGGGTACCATTGCCTTGGATGAGCGCGATATCACCAGTTTACCCATGCATGCCCGCGCCCGCCTGGGTATTGGCTATCTGCCGCAAGAGGCCTCCGTCTTTCGCAAGCTCAGTGTTGCCGATAACATCCTCGCCATCCTGCAAACTCGTCAGGAAATGAGCCACACACAGCAAGAACAGGAAATGGAAAAACTGCTTGAAGAACTGCATATTAGTCATATCCGCCATAGCCTGGGCATGAGTCTGTCCGGCGGAGAACGTCGCCGCGTCGAGATAGCCCGCGCCTTAGCCTCGCTGCCACGTTTTATTCTCTTGGATGAACCCTTTGCCGGTATTGACCCCATCTCGGTACTCGATATTCAAGGTATCATCCAGCAACTGAAACAGCGCGGTATCGGCGTGTTAATTACCGACCATAATGTGAGAGAAACACTCAAGATCTGTGACCGGGGTTACATACTCAACGCAGGGGAGGTCATCGCCCAGGGTGAACCTAACGTGTTGTTGGCCGATAAACAGGTTCGGCAGGTCTATCTTGGTGAAAACTTCAGCCTTTAATAACGAATTTAAACTCATTCGGCAGCAACAGTACAAATAAGCTAGAATTTAACTACGGTTGGCGATTTAACAATGGCCGCCAGTCGACTGACAAAAAATACGATGAAACAAGCATTACAACTTCGCCTAGGTCAGCACCTGACCATGACCCCTCAGCTGCAGCAGGCTATCAAGCTGTTGCAACTGTCAACGCTCGAGCTGCAACAAGAGATACAGACTGTTCTGGAGTCCAACCCACTGCTGGAAATTGCCGATGACATCGAAGATGAAGGCCAAGCCAGCCCCAGCCCGGTTGATAGCTTTAACAACGAAACCACCGTCGCGACCAATACTGACGACGCCCCCACGGATGCCCCCGTTGCTGAAGAATTTGCAAATGATATGGAGTGGCAAGAGAACTACGATACGATTCAGGCCAGCAGCGGTAGCGGCCAAGGCGATGATGATCGGGAGTTTGAAGTCACCGATAGTGCCGGTGAAAGCCTCCAGGACCATCTGCGCTGGCAAATGGAACTCACCCCTTTTTCCAAATCCGACCTGCTGATCGCCGAGGCCATCATTGATGCCATTAATGAGGATGGCTATTTGAGCGCGGGCCTGGAGGAAATCCAGCAAGCCGTACCCACAGAACTCGAGATCGGCATGGATGAGGTCATCGCGGTGTTGCATCGCATCCAGAATTTTGATCCGCCCGGCGTTGCCGCGCGTGACTTACGCGAAACCATCCAATTGCAGCTCAAGCAATTTCCGCCTGACACCGAATGGCTTGTACAAGCCACCGAGTTGGCAGACCAACACTTTGCGTTACTGGCCGATCACGATTACGCCCAATTGATGCGGCGCATGAAGATTGACGAGGATCAACTGAAGCAGGTTCTACACTTGATACAATCATTGAACCCGCGACCCGGTGGACAGATTACCAGTGCCAAACCTGAATACATTGTACCCGATGTCATTGTGCGAAAAATTCGCGGACAATGGCGTGTTGAATTGAATCCGGATGCGGCGCCGCGCCTGCGTGTGAACCCGCACTATGCCAGCATGATGAAACAAGCCCACAACAGTGCCGACACTACCTATATAAAAAACCATCTGCAAGAAGCGCGCTGGTTTATTAAAAGTCTTGCCAGCCGCAGTGAAACCCTGCTGAAGGTGGCTCGGTGTATAGTGGATCGGCAACGCGGTTTCTTCGATTACGGTGACGAGGCAATGAAAGCCTTGGTCCTGCACGATGTTGCTGAGACCGTTGGTATGCACGAGTCAACTATTTCCCGTGTCACCACCAAAAAATACATGCATACCCCACGCGGCATCTTTGAACTGAAGTACTTTTTTTCCAGCCATGTCTCCACCAACGACGGCGGCGAGTGTTCAGCAACCGCGATACGCGCCTTGATCAAAAAACTGGTTGCCGCCGAAAAACCCGCCAAACCCCTGAGCGACAGCAAACTTGCCACCATCCTGTCCGATCAGGGTATTAATGTGGCACGGCGTACTGTGGCAAAATACCGGGAAGCACTCAGCATTCCACCATCAAACGAACGTAAACGATTGAGTTAAAACTATGACCTTACCAACAACGACAGGAGCCAAGACTATGCAATTGAACGTCACTGGACACCATATTGAAATCACCCCCGCGTTACAAACCTATGTCACTAACAAATTCGAACGCCTGGAACGGCATTTTGATCATGTGACCAACGTCCATGTAGTACTTACCGTGGAGAAACTTCGCCATCATGCGGAAGCCACCCTGCATCTCAGTGGCGCCGAGGTGTTTGCCGATGCAACGGAAGAGGATATGTACGCAGCAATCGATGTCCTGGTTGATAAACTGGATCGCCAAATCAAGAAGCATAAAGAAAAACTTACCGATCATCATCGCGGTGAGGGTCGGGCACAAAAGCACCCTGCCGAATAATACGTATACACATTACTATGCAGTTAACGGATTTAATATCACCGGATCGTATCGCCTGCGATGTCGATGCGCAAAGTAAAAAACGCGCGTTGGAACGGCTCAGTGAATTGATTTCTCTGGGTCAGGAAAATGTCTCCACCGCGGAAGTGTTTAATAGTCTGCTGGCACGTGAGCGTTTGGGGGCAACAGGCGTTGGCCATGGGGTTGCTATCCCACATGGCCGGTTAAAAAATTCCAAGCTTGCTTTAGGTGCCTTTATCAAACTGAAAAAAGGCGTCGACTTCGATGCACTGGATAAACAGCCTGTTGATCTGCTGTTTGCATTGTTAGTTCCGGATAAATCCGATTCCGAACATTTACAAATTTTAGCGCAACTGGCCGGTATGTTTCGCGATGAGGGTATGCGCAAGAAGTTACGTCAGGTTGACTCCGGCCAAGCCTTGCATCAGTTATTGGCTGAGTGGCAAACATCGCATTAACAATGCGTA
>JANNJI010000539.1:0-7429 GCA_031405795.1 Gammaproteobacteria bacterium | reverse complement strand
TGAACAATTGTCAAAACATTCAAAATCTTTAACACTCTGCTGTGGCAGTGGAAGCGGAATGTCTCGATCTGTGTCCTCGGTTCTCGCTGGTAAGGGTCTACAGAAAGGAAATTTGCACGGAAGTAATGTCGGTAATAAGTTAGGTAGCCGATTCAATAATTCACTTACCGCCTCTGTCCATGCTTGATTTTCCGGACTACCTGGAATTGCAACCGGGGGGATGACTATTGGCAATCCGGGTGTAGTAATGGGCAATGCGCCTGCTAAACCCGTTGGATCAATGTACCGTAATGGATTGTTATCGACGTACGCATACGTATTCAGCCCACCACGTAACCCAATCGGATCACTGTTGGTGAATCGGCCAAGGATCGGATCATAGTAACGATGGTAGTTGTAATGCAGCCCACTCTCTTGATCAAAATATTGTCCCACAAATCTAAGGTTCATCGTGACCTTGACACCATCATTATCCGGATCATCATTCGCTGCTGTCGCGCCAAACGGATCGCTGTCCCAGCGCCAGACGACTTTCTTAGTGGCGTCGGTCATCGCCCGCGGCGTGCCTAAGTGATCGTTATGAATATAGTACACATTGGTTTGCGTCGTCGGTACCGTGGCGGCGGGGATGTACACGAGTTTGATCGCATCGGCGGTGACGCGGCCGTTGCGGTTGGTGAGTTCGATGTATTGGGTGGGGGTGCCGGTCGCGGTAACCGCGAAGTCGTGTTGGCCGAGACTCATCCATCGGCCGCCGTTGAGTCTTTGATTGAGGGTCACGACGTTGGTAATGCCGTTATGTACTATTGTGTACGGGGCGGTCGTGCTGTTGCCGGTGTTGGTGACATACCACGCGAAAACTTCGTAGCGTCCGGCTCTGGGGATGGTGGGTGTCCAGCGGTGCCAGCGCAGTGTGGTGCTGGCGGCGGCGATGCGGTAATTCGCGCCGTAGTCTTGCGCATTCGTGCTGCTGGTCCAGCCGCTGCTCAGCGTGGTGCCGGGGGCGCCGTTGTCGATAATCACGTCCGCCGGTGGCGGTGGTGGGGTGATGGTTTCGCGTTTGATGATACTCAGGGGTTGGCCGTGGTGATAGACGTATTGGACTTGGGTGCCACCGGCGCTATTTAATTCTGCTAACAGTTCACCGTTTAATCCGTAGATGTAATTGGTGGTGATGCCGTTGACAATTTTGCTGACACGTTGATTCAGCGCGTTGTAATTGTACGTCGCGCCGCTGCTGATGGTTTTGAGTCGGTTGAGCGTGTCGTACGTTAAGGTCATGCCGCGTAAGGAGGTGGTGTTGCCGACTTGATCAACCATCACGCCGGTTCCATTGAAGTTGGTCATGACGTTGCTGGCGGGGCGGTAGTTGTAGGTGGTGGTGGTGGCGCCAATTTGTAATTGGGTGCGGTTGCCGTTTTTGTCCAGGGTGTAGTCGCGTGTGCCAAATATTCCGAGCGCGGTGTCGAGGCGTTCCAGGTTGTCGTAACTGAAACTCGTCGATAATAAATTATCGCTGCGCTGGGTGAGGTTGCCGTTGGCGTCATACAAGGCACCTTGCAAACTCACTACACCGGGTACCGTTGAATCGATGAGACGGTAGGCGCTGTCATGGGTTTGCGTTAAGGTCAAACCGTTGCCATAGCTGAGTGCGGTCAGTGGGCCGAACGGGGCGTATTGGGCGTTGCTCGCCAGGGTTTGGGCGACGCCGTTGATCACGGCGTCGAGTTTTGTGAGCTGGCCGAGATTATTGTAGGTGTACGTGAGGCGATCACCGGAGGGGTAGGTGAGGGTGCTGATGCGGCCTTGGGTGTCGTAGGTGTAGTTGACACTTTGATGACTGAGGATATCGCCGAGGCCGTTGTAGGTATAACTGACGGTGGTGCTGCCGTGCGTCATGCTGCACAGACGGGCGTTGCCGTTGGTGCAGGTGTCATAGACTGCGGTGATGTCTTCGGATGTGCCCGGCGCATCCAACAAGGTGAGGCGATTCAGTGAGTCGTATCGATAATTGAACACTTGGCCTTTGGCGTCTAGGCGGGTGGTGACATTGCCGGCGGCATCGTGTGTGAACACGGTGCTGCCGGTGTCGGGGCTTTGTTGGGATAACACGTTGCCGAGGTCGTCATAAATAAACGTGGTGGTGCCGTTGATCGGATCGGTGAGCGTGGTGAGGTCGTCGTGGACGTTGTAGCCGTATTGGGTTAAGGCGTTTTGGGTGGTGAGATCGGTGCCGTTCACGTCGGCGGTGGTTTGTGTCAAGCGTTTGAGGGCGTCGTAATTGTAATTGGTTTGTGTTTGCTTGCCGTCTTTTTGATTACTGAGCGTGCCATCGGGGGCGATGTTTATATCGCGGGTTTCGTTGGCTTGGGCGATCAGATCGAGTTGGTTGTAGAGGTCGAAGGTGTGGGTGAGTTGACGACGTAATACATTGGTGTTATCAAAAGTGTTTTCCTGTTCGCGGTTGCCTTCGGTGTCGAGGACGTAGTCGATGTGATTGTTGAGTGCATCGCTGATGCGTACCAAACGACGGGCGGCGTCATAGCCGAACGTGATCGTGACCGGTTGTGGTGTGCCGTCGCCGGTGGTGATGGTTGCGACTTCACCCGACGGTAAATAGGTCCAGCGTGTGGTTCTCGCATTGCTGCCGTCGGATTGGGTCACCGTTTGCAGACGATCATTGCCAACGTAATAACTGTACGTGATCGTGACGCCGTTGGGACGCGACTCGCTTTGGATTTTGCCGGTGGCGGTGTATTGGAGGTTGTCGCGGGCGAGGATGTTATTGGCGAGCGTGAGGCGTTGCAGACGGCCGCGATTGTTGCCTTGGGTGGTGTCATTCGGATAATAGCTGAAGTTCGTTAAGTCGCTGATGTCGGTGCGGGGGCCGTCGATCTGCGAGAGTTGATTTAAGGGGCCGGTGTATTGGAGTGTGGTGGTGCGGGACACGGGTGTGCATGTTGGTGTGTAACCGTTTATTGCTATCGACGTTGGGTTGCCGAAATTATCGTAAGTGTAATTTGTTATTTTCTTTTGGGTTGAACACACGGAGGGTTCGGTTTTTGTCACGACGTTGCTGAAGAAGCGCGGGTCGTAGGTGTAATCGGTGCGACGGGCTTGTGCAGTGAGCGCCGCTTCGATTATGAAACCGTAATTCCCTTTTGCATCGTAATTACCGTATTCGGTGCGCAGACCTTTGACGGTTTTGGATAATAAATTACTGTTGGCCGGATCGTATTGGTAACTGCTGTCGCCACTGCCACAGGACGAGCAGCCGGGGCCGGTGACCGTCGTGGTTAAACCGCGCCCTGCTTGTGCAATGTATGTATAGGTGGTGCTGGCGTTGCGGCGATTCGTGACGACGGTCGTCCCCAATGCCGGGTAACTGACATCCACCCGATTTGCATCATTGGCAAAGGTACTGGTGATGGCGCGGCCTTGAGCATCGTAATTATAAGTGGCATAACGAATGCCACGTTCATCGGTGATGCCGGTTACGGCTTTGGGGAAACGGGCATCGTCATAAAAATATTGCCGTGTCGTGCTATCGGGGTTGTCGACAAATTGTACGTTACCGATAGCATCATAGCGGTATCCCCAAGTCATGCCACCGTTGAGATTAACGGTGTGTAATTTGCCATCCGGGTAATAGGCCAAGTTAAGGATGTTGCCGACATCATCCGCTACCTGGGTGAGTTGGTTGGTGATGTACGTCAGTGTAATCTGGCGATTGTTTTTATCCGTGATCGACAGCAGCCTGCCTTGTTTGTTGTACTGCTCGACGATGTCGTTGTCGGTATAACGCCAGCCATTCGTGGTTTCGGTAAGTTGGGCATGGATGTCGGATTTACTGATCCAGAAGCCGTTGACGATGAAAAAAGTATTGACCCGGCCATCCGCACGCGTGACTTTCGCGCCTGAGCGAAAGGTCCCTGAGTAAACTTCGGTGATGCGACGATCATAGTTGGATTGCCATTGCGTACCCAGTGCGGTGGCTGTGTTGGCTTGGGAATTAAAAGCACGGGCAAAACGCAATGATGACATCGCATTGCTAACATAATCTGACTCAATTAATACTTTGTTGCCGGTGGTAAGGTTGATGGGGTTTTTGGTGTGCGTGGCGGGGGCCTCACACCCGCCGAGATTGTCTTCTGGGGGGATACCAATAGCAGAAGTACACAACGTTGTGACAGGGTCCATCTCGCCGACAATGCAACTAGTAACTTCATAACCGTATAATAATTGGCCCGTAGCTACACCATTGGCGGAATACGTACAGGACCCTAAGTGGTCATAGTAATATTGCAACGTTTGAAAACGGTCTGAGTTTGGATAAAAACTAAAATCATAATAGGTTTTATGATAATCGGAATAAAAATCATGTGTGTCACATTCCGCTTGCGCCGCGTCTTCCCATTGTTTATGCGCTCCCAGTCGTACCGTGCCGGGGCCATTCCAATTGACTCCCGTGCCATTGGCGTAGGTATTCACTGTCCACCAACTGGCATACACCTTCTCACCTGCACACAACGACAAGACCAGCACACACAACAGCATTTTGATGGTTGAATTCATACACCCCTTCCCCTTCGTGACATTCCGTTATTCGTTTTTATGGAAAAATCGTTAGACAATTAAAAACATATTCTTTCTGTTGGTCTGTTCGTGTTATCTGCTACTTATTCCCACCGGTCTGGATTCCGGCTCGCGCAACATACGCGCGTCCGGAATGACGGGATTTCTGTTTTCGTTGTCAGGTCGAATACCGGTGCGGCGGCCTTAAGATCTCTCACATCCGTTCGAGATGACACAGTCTTTTCGAATGACAAAACTTTATATCCCGTTGCACTCGGGGGACATATCTGGGTTTCGCGTTGGGTTTGCTGTGGTAGCACGTGTTCGATTCCCCCGAAGTAGTGTGTCATGCGTGTTGTTGTGGGGCATTTTTATCCCGATGTCAGGGGCCTGTCAAGCAATGATGTGGATGTTGTTGAAAAAAGTAGGTGATACGTGTGTCATACATATTTTATGTGAGGTATTTGGGTGAAGGTACGTGGGGGTGAAACAGGGGGTGGATGACAGCGTGGGTCCGCTGGTGTCGGGCTCCAGCCCGATCTTTCAGCTCACGCTAGGTCGCGGGCCTGGAGTGACAATTATTTTTAGTTTACGTTAGTTGGCGCGCGGGTTATTTCACTGAGATATGTTCCGACCAATTGCCTTCCGGTAAAAACTCGGCGTGGCTTTTTATTTTGTTGGCTTCGGCGCTGCGGCCTTGGGCGCTGAGGATTTCGGCTTTGAGTAACAGGGAGTCACGCGCATCGGCGCGTAGCGCTAAGGCGCTGTTGACTGTGTGTAATGCAGCGGCGTTATCGCCGGTGATGTGTTGCACCATCGCCAGGTTGTGGAAGCCTTTTTGATAGGTGGGATCAACACGCACGGTGGTTTTAAAGTGGCTGATGGCCTGCGCATGTTCACCGCGCCGCGCGAGGATCACGCCCAGATCGTCGTGCGCCTCGGCGTTGTCGGGATGCAGGGTGATTGCTTTACGCAGGTCTTGCTCGGCGTGTTGCTCATCACCCAGCCACAAATAACGCACACCGCGCTTGGTGTACGCCACGGTGCTGGTTGGATGGTGTTGGATATACACCGATAAATCGGCAATGCCTTCCTCAATACGTTGGGCGTGGCCCCGTGCCATGCCCCGCCAAAAATAGGCGTCATACATTGTTTTGTTTGCAGCAATGGCGCGATCCAGGTCGTCGACGGCCTTGTCGATCTCGCGCATGACAAAATACAAGTGACCGCGGTTGATCAGGGCCTGCGCATCGGTGTCATTTGTTTTAATCTGCGCAGTGAATTTTTCCACCAAGGCATGCGCCTCTTCAATACTGTCGGGTTCCTGATAGGATTGAATCGGATCAATTTTTGCTTTGTTGTTTACCACCGGGATTTCAATATTTGGATCACGGTATTTCCCGGCCGCCATTGGCAATGTGCCGAAGCAGGCCAGATACGCTGGCGGAAGTTGTGCCGATTTTTTTTCGATGTCACTTGCAGTGGGCAGCGCGTCTTCCATGATGGAAAAGAAAACATCTTTGCCTTGATGCTTGCCCGCGCACTGTTCATAAAGGCGGTCGCCGGAGGCGTCGAACTGACGAAAGCCGTGCAGGCCTTCTTGATATTGATGGAAGTTGATCAGGGTTTGCACCGGCGTATTGCGGTATTTGGGCAGGTAACGCGCGTAGTAATCACGGACCACGCGTCCTTGAGGATCATATATAAAGAGTTCAATGGCGTGTATGGTTTGTGGCTGCTGGCGTTCCCATTGGATATTTGCCAGTTTCTGCCCGGTGGCTTTATCATAATAATTCACATCACGATAAAAGTTCGGTAGCCCCGCATAGCCACCGTCGCCTTCCTCAATGCGAATTTCCCCAGACTCGCTGCGCCGTTGATGCACGGCGTACAATGAATCGACGAAGGTATTCCAGGCATTGACCTTGACCCGGTCAACCTTCATCGGTTGTGGTTCGGCGGCGGCCTGTGCCGAGCAGGCAAGCCCCACCAGCACCGCAGCCATAATCCACGCGTTATCCTGTTTGTTTTTGACCATATCGAGCCCCTTGTTGGTTTACCGAGTGACGCCTTAAATTGTTGGCTATATATAAAACGTCGCAGGCCCGATTTTATTCCCTGCAAATTGGCCTATTTTGCCCATTTTGGCAGAAATACCCTCGTCGCGGAATATAAGAGACGTGGCTGCGTATCAGATGGAGACAGCAGAAATCAGCGCTTTCTGACACCCAGAGTCTTTTTTTTGAAATCCCCGCCGGTTTTATCCGGGCCTAAATAACTGTTCCGAATTCCTGTCCACCTTGTTTACTATCGCTGCCTGCGGTGGCTGTGGTCGGGCTTGATGTACACGACGCCAGGAATGGCGGAGGGTAGAGCAACGCAGGAGCGGTTGCCGAGCCGAACGCGCGCCCTGACGATGCGCGCTTCGTCTTCGTGCTGCTGCGCGGCGGCCTCGACGGCCTGGCCGCCGTGCCGGCCATCGGCGACCCGGATTTCGCGGCGGCGCGCGGCCCCTTGGCCCAGTTCGGCGCGCCGCCGCTGGCCCTGGAGGGCACTGCCTTCGCGCTGCACCCGGCCTTGGTGGGCCTGTATGGCCTGTACCGCAGCGGTGAGTTGGCGGTGGTGCACGCCACCGGCCTGCCCTACCGCGTCCGCTCCCACTTCGATGCCCAGCAAGTGCTCGAGTCTGGCGGCAGCCGGCCCTACGAACTGGCCACCGGCTGGCGCTTGCAGCGCGCCGCAGCAGCCCTGCGCGGCGGGCACGACGACATCGAAGCCGTTGCGCGCGAGCACGCGCGCGGTCGCCGCATTCACATCGCCAAAGAATTCCGGCATCACGCAACCGACGAAGAGG
>JANNJI010000538.1:0-6213 GCA_031405795.1 Gammaproteobacteria bacterium | reverse complement strand
TTACGCCAGGGGCGACTGACTGCCGCGCAAGGCCGTGCGCACGCCGAGTTGCTGCCGCGGTTCGGGGTCCGTTACGCGCCGCAAGTCACGGACCTCGACGGGGTGCGGGAAGTCTGGCTCTTGAAGGGAGCACATAAAGATGCCTTCAGTCACAGCGAATCCAAAATGGCGGGACCTTTTGGCAATATCAGTAACGGTAGTCTTGGTGGTCCAAGTGATATGCCGGTTTGTAACCATACCTACCGGGTCTACACCCATACCTATGATCGCTGGGATCTTTTTCCAGAGGTTTGGAGTCACCAGCTGGAAGCTGAAATGGAACACATTAGCCGCACAAGTAGCAATATTGACAATAGAGGTACGCCGTCTGATACCAGTGACGACATTCTTGTCCCTGATCTATTTGGTCGCTTCAATGTACCCTGTTTGGGTAGCACGGACTACGGTTGTGCCCCCGCGGATCCTTCGCGGGTGATGAGCAAGAATACCGGTTTGGTGGGCAATTTCACTGGCGAGTATTTTTCCGGGATTACCCCACCACCTCCGCCGGGTACGCCAGCGACTTACACACGTGCTGATGCAGAAATCAACTTTAGCTGGAGTGATGATGTTAATGGAAGCCCTTTGCCAGGCACCATTTCTGCCGATAATTTTAGCGCGCGCTGGACCGGGACCTTCGTGCCAACGAAAACGGAGATATATAGTTTTTATGTGGCGGCGGATGATGGCGCCAAACTTTGGTTGGATGGAGAGTTGTTGCTTGGCCTAGGTACGGATTTTTCACGGGGATTTATCCAGGAACGTCCGTTGGTGGCTGGGAGGCCTTACCCCATCCAGATGGATTATTATGAGGCGCGAGGAGGGGCTGCCGTTCGTCTACTCTGGAGCAGTGACACAACGCCGCCGCTACCGGAGAAAGATATACCTGGACGATGTGGCAATGCGCACACGGCACCTAACGGCAGATACAATTACGATAGATCGAATCCCAAACCTCACGGTTCCGATTGCATGGACTGGAATCCGGACGGCTTGGGGCCATTGTCGCCGATCCGTTGTTACACGGCGGATCAGCCTTTAAATCCAGCGCTTAATGAGGGAGGTTGGGGTTGTGGTAAACCCGGCTACCATATCTTCGATAATTTTGTTTTGAATTACACTACTTGGCATTGGCAGAACATGCCGGGGCGAAACAACGCCAAGACCTACCAGAACAGCAACAACAAACTGCGCAATTGGTGGGATGTGCATGGCGATTTCGACGGTGTTAAAACCTGCAATGCTACGCTGTTGGATTCCTCCACTTGTGTTGCAGATCTAGCTATCGTGTATTTCTTTGGATCTCCGACGCCGATAAATGCGGGGCACAATTTTTACTATTTCCTGTCGGTATCCAACAACGGACCGGGAACAGTACCCGATGGGAGAGTGAAGGTTACGTTGCCAGCGGGTTCCAACTTTGTCCCAGGTGGTTACACTTCGCCAGAATGTGATGCCTCCGGTCTTACCGTCACCTGCTACTTGGGTAAACGTACGCAGGGCGAGAACCGGACCTTTGTTCTCACGGTGACTCCACCGCTCACGAACGGTAATATTATGGCGACCGCGACAACTGTCTTGCCGGGAACCTTCGAAGATAAGATATCGACAAACGATACAGCCACTGCTACGACGACAGTGGTGTTTCCACCTCCCACTATCACCTCCTTCAATCCCACGGGCGCACCGCCGGGCACACTTGTTAGCATCACCGGAACGAACTTTATTCCTGGAGGCGGCACAACCGTGACCCTCAACGGCACCCCGGCGATGTCGTCGGTAGACGGTGGCGGCGGATTGAATTTCTTTGTCCCCACCGGCGCGACCACGGGAAAGATCAAAGTGACCACGGCAGCTGGTAGTGTGGAGAGTCTGACGAATTTCATCGTGCCGCCACCGCCGGTATGTTTCCCGATCACGCAAGTGCTCACCCTTGGTGACGGCACCGGCCCGACTAATGAAGAGGTCAAAGTCACGTTCTTAGGGCAAATTGCGAATGTCGCTTCGCTCACGACAAACCCAACGACCAGTCGGGTGCTCAAGATCTGCCCCGACACCCGCGTGCAGTATGCCGCTACCGCCACCAAGGGCACGCTCGTGTGCAGCATCAACAACAATCAATCACAGCCCAACGGCACGCTACGCATCAATGATAAATTGACGTGCAGCAATCGTTCCGGCGGCGGCGGGGACGATGTGGATACGTTTTATGTCAAGCCACAATGATAAAAAATTCCGGGCACAAGGAGGTGCCGGATTTTTACGGAAGGACATTCTCTAAGTTCCCTGCATTGGATCGGCGTCCGCGATGAGAGGTTGACGCGATGCCAACTGGCGTGAATGTAACGTTCACATTGGTTTATTAATCGCAACCTACTTTGTATTTGAGTCTCATTGCAACGATTGCAGGAAACGTTCGCCATGGCGGAAGGAGAGGATCACGGTGTTAGCGCGACCGAGGATGTATTTCTGATTAACCGGCCCGATGTAACGGGAGTCGGCGCTGTTGTCGCGGTTATCACCCATCATGAAGTAGTGCTGCGCGGGTACCACGTAGGGCCCGAAGTTGCGTGCACGGCTATTGCGTTGGGGCAGGATGGTGATGTTGTGCTGTTTGCCGTCAAACGTTTCAGCTAACAACTCAGGTTTGTCGTGGCTGTCTTCCCAATATTTTAATACCGGCGTCTGATCGGTGCTGTGATACTGCGCGGCAACATCGTTGACATACAATAGATTATTAATGATTTCAATCTTATCGCCGGGCAGGCCAACCACGCGCTTGATCAAACGCTGCGCCTCTACCGGCGAGTCAAACACCACGATGTCGTTATGTTTAGGTGTGTCCCACGAGGTAATCGGGATCAAGGTAAACGGCACGCGTAATGTATAGGCCAGCTTGTTGACGAAGATGCGATCCCCCTCGATGATCGTCGGTTTCATCGAGCCGGTCGGCACTTCGTACCAATCGGCAACGGCGGAGCGAAACACAAACATAAGCGATATAAAAATAAAAAAACCGCGCCATTCCTGCCAGAATTTCTTTGCTGTGATCATTGAGATAACTCCTTTACGCTAAAAATGTGTTTAGTAACTTGCTAACCTGGTTCATCACGCCGTAACACAAACCCCGCCGGTATTTCCTTGATGTGGATGTCGTGTTGTGGCAAGGGGAAAGTAATATTATTCGCCTTGAATTCCCGCCAGATGGCGATGTTGATTTCAGAACGCAGGCTGCCCATGCCATTTTGCGGGTCATCGATCCAAAAACTGATTTCCAGTTGAATGCTATTGGCGGCGAATTGCAGTATCACTGCCGCCGGTGGTGGATCATCCAGGGTGCGTGGGTGTTGGGTGGCAATTTGCAGAAGTAGCGCCAAGACCTTTTCGGGGTTGTTGTCGTAACTGATTTCCACCGGTACCTTGAGACGGATATTACTGTCGCCGTAACTCCAATTGATTACTTCGGAGGTGATCAGGTTTTCATTGGGGATCAAGGTGGAGACGCCGTCATAATCTCGGACCACCAGATAACGCGCACGCAATTCCTGCACTTGACCCAGGCGATCACCAATGCGTATCAGATCACCGGGTTGAATTGAACGGTCGAACAATAACAGGAAGCCACTGATAAAATTGCTGGCGATACGTTGCAGACCAAAACCGATGCCTACACCCAATGCGCCACCAAATACCGTAAGGGCCGTGAGATCGATGCCAACCGCATTTAAGGCGATGATGATCGACAAGGCAATGAGCACATACCGCGTGACCTTGGTGAGCACCACCCTGACATTGGAGGAGAGTTGCGTATAAGTTTTGAGGCGGCGTTCGAGAAAGGCGGATAACCAGACTGCAAATGTAAATAGCACCGCGATCAAGAGCACTAAATTAATGGCTGAGAGCACTGAAATACGAACTTCACCGATCTTAATCGCCAGGCTATCGAGAAATGCCAACAGTGTCGGTAATAAATTCGAGAGATAGAAAATGACGGCAATCCAAACCACCATGTTGATGAATCTTTCCCATGCCTTGAGGGTGGCGGTGTCTGTAAAATGTTGACGCAACCAGTACTGCAATGAACGAAGGCCGGTGAGAGTGAACAGTATGACGCTGGCGATATACAGCAGATCGGCCGGTTCATGGATAATGGTAAAGAGTAAATAGGCGCCAGCCACGAGCAACAAACTCAGCAAGGGGATCAAGACGCGTTGAAGTGGGCGAGGGGCCAATGGCCGCATTCGTGTTTGCTGGCCGATATTGCGCTTGGTCATGATCCGGCCGGAGAGGCGGATGATGACCCAGGTGATCAGCAGGGTGATAACGATGACACCCAGTTGCAACCAATTCTCGGCATTATTAAATTGCGCCAGGGTCTGACCAAGTTGCGAGAGGAATTGTGTTATTCTATTCATAGTTGTTATTGGCGGGGCCGGGTAATAATGGGCTTCATGATTAATCGCTTTGCCTTGCTTGTCAATTCCACTCTGTAGCAAAAACCAATAGTTTTTTTAATTTTATGCGCACAAAAAATTTGCCATTACCTCTTCGCAGTGTGCGTTCCTTTGTGCGGCGGCAAGGCCGGATGTCGCCCAATTTGCGGCAGGCGTTACTGGAGTTGCTGCCCAAGTATGGCATAGACCCGACGCAACAGGCGCTGGATTTAACCACCTGCTTTGGCCGTGCCGCCCCCTGTATTATGGAGATTGGGTTTGGCAATGGCCTGGCGCTGCTCGACATGGCGCAGCATAATCCGCAAAATAATTATCTGGGCATCGATGTGCACCGCCCGGGTGTTGCCAATGTCTGCACCCAGGTGGAAAGACTGGGATTAACCAATGTGCGTGTCATGTGTGCCGATGTGACCGAGGTGTTAGGCAAGCAGATAACCGATGCAGCGTTGGCGGCAGTCCTGATTTTTTTCCCCGACCCCTGGCCCAAACAACGACATCATAAACGCCGTTTGATCCAACCGGACTTCGTTGAGTTGTTGGTGCAAAAACTCGTTCCCAATGGTGTACTGCATCTGGCCACGGACTGGGAAGACTACGCAAAACATATGCTCAAGGTATTGGAACAACAGCGCTTATTGGAAAATCAGGCGGGCGTTGGGAATTTCAGTGAACGCCCTGCGTATCGACCGCTGACCAAATACGAACAACGCGGTCACCGTCACGGGCATGTGGTGCGGGATTTGGTGTATACCAGGTGTGCCGGGATTGTGCCTAGCTAGGGATATCTTTATTCAGCATGGAATTAAGCACGACAACGTCCATGCCATCGGTACGCAACCAGCCGTCTTCCTGCATTTGTTTAAAGACCCGGCCCACGGTTTCACGTTTGCAACCGACAATGCGGGCAATCTCCTGTCGCGACACATGTAATTGCACGCCGTGCTCGGTCGATATGGCATCGGGTTCGGTACATAGCTCCAACAAGGTTCGCGATATGCGCCCGGCGACATCCATAAAGGCCATGCGGGTGACGCGGCGGCTGGTTTGTAATAAACGCTGCGAGAGTTGCAGACCCACGGCCATCAGGATATGGGCATGTTCCTCGCGCAACTCGGTTTTGAATAAATGTTGCAGGGGTGCAAACTCAATCTCGGCCAGGACACAGGCGGAGCGTGCGCGAATATTGGCGGTATGGTTTTTCACTTTATAAAACATACCGATCTCGCCAATGAAATCACCGGCATTCAAATAGGCCAGGATGATCTCGTTGCCGTCTTCGTCGCAATCAATAACCGAGGCCGAGCCTTGTACCAGATAATAAAGGTGATCGGCGGGCGTGCCAGTGCGCAGGATCAGTCCCTTCTTGGGCACCTTGCGTTGGGTGCAATAGGACAGGAACCTGTCGATGGCAGTATGGCTGATAACGACGGTTTGTTCGTGAGCTTGGACGCGTTGCATGTCACAGATAGCGGCAGAATCGGCGGACACTTGATAGGAAGGCTGCGCAAAAAACAATTAAAGTCGCTATCTAAGCCTAGCAGCTTGTTGCAAAACTCGACATTGAACCCCGATTCGTCGTTCCGGCCAAACGCAATACGAGCCGGAATCCATAGATATC
The DNA here is from genome assembly GCA_031405795.1 of Gammaproteobacteria bacterium. Classification (GTDB taxonomy): domain Bacteria; phylum Pseudomonadota; class Gammaproteobacteria; order UBA6429; family Thiohalophilaceae; genus JACQBC01. Next base: position 102 of record JANNJI010000538.1, on the reverse strand, counting down.
AATAAGTTTCTGGCTACCGACGTGAGTCGGTTTAAAGAATTTTCAGTACGCTCTGCGTTTTTCAACAAGCTGTTAGTGCGGCCCCGCATGCTAGGTGGTGTG
>JANNJI010000537.1:0-6990 GCA_031405795.1 Gammaproteobacteria bacterium | reverse complement strand
ATGGCACGGCAACCATGGGTGATGTCGAATGGGGATGGTTGGTCGAGGTAAAAGACACACCCGACCCGACCGTGCGGCGGCTGGAAGTCTCGGTAAAACCCGCCGCGCAAAAAGAGGAAAATCCCACCGTGTTCATTGTTGCCTTTATGGGGCGGCCTTGATGATTCCGCGGGCGCCATCGGCGGCAAAGGGTTTTACCTTATTTGAATTGCTGGTAGCGATGTCGATTTTTGCGATTGTCTCGTACATGGCTTACAGTGGTCTGCGCAGTATCATGGATGCGCGCACTCAGACCGATCTGGCCTCGGATCGTCTGGCGGAATTACAAATGGCCTTTTTGCGCATGGGCAATGATTTGCAACAAGCGATACCCCGGCCGATCCGTGGCGAGTATGGCGATGATCGCAAGGCCCTCATCGGTGCGGAGCTGGGTGAATTGCGTTTGGAATTTACCCGCACCGGGCGGCGCAATCCGGCGCGGACACCGCGCAGTGTATTACAGCGCGTGGGTTATTCACTCAGCGAGCAGGTGTTGTATCGTGTTACCTGGCCATCGTTGGATCGTGCGCAGGATGCACAACCACAACGCAGCGCCTTAATGAAGCAGGTGGAGAAACTGGAGATCCGCTATTTGGATAACAATTACCAGTGGCACACGTCCTGGCCGCCACCGCAAAGCGGCGAGGCGGTGTTGTTATTTCCGCGTGCGGTGGATATCAAGGTGGAGACCAGTGATATGGGTACTTTAAATCGTTATTTTGTTTTGTCAGAAGGTTGATGTGTCTAAACTGGTAAAACCAAAGCCGCGGGGTGTGGCGCTGATTACGGCGATGTTGGTGGTGAGTCTCGCCACGATCACTGCCGTGGCGATGATGGCGCGCAAACAAGTGGATTTTCGCCGCAGTGAAAACGTCTTGTATCACGAACAAGCCTATTTATATTTATTGGGTGCGGAAGATTGGGCAAAACAAACGCTGCTGCGTGATCGCAAAAACAACGACATCGATTCCTATAAAGATGACTGGGCAACGATCTTGCCGCCACTGCCCATTGAAGGCGGCAGCATCGGGGGCAAGATTGAAGATCTGCAAGGCAGGATCAATATCAATAATCTGGCCAGCGGTGATGTCAATTCCGTTGATTATCTGCGCTTTAAAAAACTTCTGGAACTAAACGATATCCCGGTGGGGCTGGTCAATACGATAGCAGATTGGCTGGATGCCGATCAGGATGTCCGGTTCCCTGACGGGGCTGAAGACGTGGATTATCTGTACGGTGATACGCCGTATCGGACGGGTAATCGCATGATGCAAAGCGCAACCGAACTGTTGTTGGTAAAAGGCCTGACCTACGAGATATACGAAAAAATAGCACCGGCCATTGTTGCCTTGCCGGATCACACCGACATTAACGTGAATACCGCCACCGAAGAGGTGTTACAAACCCTCATCGAGGAATTCACCGCCGCTGACGCAGAAAAACTCATTGCGGATCGATTAAAGGAACCCTTTGTCAAGATCGAGGATTTTCTGCAACATGCGTCCGTCAAAGGCAAAAAAGTCACTACCAATGGCTTGACGGTGAGCAGTAAATATTTTCTGTTGACAGCTGAGGCGGAGATTGGCCGGGTGGAGGCCACCTTGGAAAGTATCATTCATCGCGTTGACCAAAATACCTTGCGCGTCATTGCCCGCAGTCAGGGAGGACTTTGAGCATGCGTACCTTATTTTTGCGCATCGATCCCACCGCGACCGAGGCGAGCTGGCAATTGATCGACAACACCCAACCCGTCGGCCCGGTTGGCCGTGGGAATTTACGCGATGCCATGCGTCCTGCGCATCATGCGCATGTAGTGGTGTTGGTGCCAACAGAAGATGTGTTTGTGAATTACGTGGAGTTACCCGGCAAGAACCGGCAGAAATTACTGAAGGCCTTGCCCTTTGCGGTTGAAGACCAATTGGTTGAAGACGTTGAGAACATGCATTTCGCCTTAAGCCCGCACTCGATCAATGGCCGTTATCTGGTGACAGCGGTCGAGGAGAAAATGCTGGACTACTGGCAGTCGGCATTACGTGCGGCCGGCATTCATGTGGAGGCGATGATGCCAGATGTCCTGGCCTTACCAGGTGAGGGGGCCTGGACCGTTTTATTGGAACCGGATCGCGCCCTGGTGCGTACGCCTTTTGGTATGTTTGCCAGCGATGTGGAAAACCTGCCGTTGTTGCTCACCAATTTGTACCAACAGGCCGCAGCGGATAAACCGGATGCAATTACTGTTTATGATTGCGGTCGTGCTAACCATGTCGCCACCTTGCAGGCGCTGACCAGCGATATGCAATTTAATCTGCAATCCTGCGCGGAGGGGATTTTTGGTGTTGTCGCCAAAGAATATTCATCGCGTGACACGGTTAACCTGTTGCAGGGTGATTACGGCGTCGAACGGAATCTGAAAAAATACTTTAAACCATGGCTGACCGCCGGTTCCCTGTTCCTGGTATGGATGGCGTGGCAGCTTAGCTTTAATATTTTTAATTATCTTAAATTAAACTCGCAGAGTACTGATTTGGATGCACAGGTGGCGGAGGTATATAAGGCCGCTTTTCCTGCCGGCAAAAAGCCCAGCGGGATCAGCGAGCGCAATGATATGGAACGTCGTTTAAAGGAGTTACGTAAACAGCAAGGCGCCGGTGGTGGCGGGTTGTCCGAGATGCTGGTGCAGACCGGTCCGGTGTTAAAAGAAATGCAGGGCATGAATATTAAATCATTGCGGTATGTTGATGGCCGGATGGATATCGAATTAAGTATTAAGTCCTCCAGTGAATTGGACCCACTCAAAGATCGGATCAGCAAACAAACCGGGCTGAGCGTTGAAGTGCAGCAGGCTTCAAGCAAAGGTGATCAAACCGATGTACGGTTACAAATAAAGAGGAAAGGCTAGTGAAAGAACAAATTCAAGCCTACCTGGATGGTTTAAATGACCGTGAACGCCGGTTGGTGATGGGTGGTGTGGTGGTATTGATTGTTATCATTGCCTACCAGTTTATCTGGTCGCCCTTTATCGGCGGGCTGGACAAGTTAACAAAAAAGGTGGAGCAGCAACAGCAGGATATTCTCTGGATGCAAAACAGTATGCAAGAACTCAGGGAGCTGAGTAAGTTTGCAACAAAATCTGAAGGTGCCAGTACTGCCGTATACAGTACGATTGAAAATAGTGCCCGCACCAAGTTCGGCGCCAATAGTCAGGTGCAACAGGAAGGACAGCGCGGCGTGCGGGTACAGATCAGCAACATCGCCTTTGATGATGTTATGTTGTGGTTGGACGAATTAAAGAGTCAGCAGCAGATCGTGATCAAAGAGTTTTCTGCTGAAAGCACTGGTGCGTCGGGTTATGTAAAAAGCAGTATCTTGCTGGAAGGTTGATACAACTATGGCGCGCATTGCAGTCAATCCAAAAAAACTTCGCCGCTATCTGTTGCTGGGCGTGCTGACGTATATCCTGTTTATTTTTATCAGTATGCCAGCCAGTGTCCTGGTACATCAGATCTTTACCAAAATGAATGCAACACAGGGTCTGCGTTTGCAGAATGTACACGGCACCTTATGGAAGGGTGAGGCACTGGATGCGCGTTATGGCCAGATGAAACTGGGTAAATTAGACTGGGACATGAACGCCTTTGGTTTGTTGCTGGGTAATCTGGATCTGGACTTGCGCTTCGGCCAGCAAAATACGCAGGTACGTGGTGGTCTCGCACTGGGATTTGGCGGGCAGCTGCGCGTTGATAACGTGGATTTACGCATGCCAGCCGGAGATATCGCCCCCTTGGTGTATGGCTACCCGGCGGTGAATTTTGCAGGAAATGTGTTGGGTAAGATCAATCAATTGGAGATCAAGCAAGGTAATATGTTCAAAGGCAAGGGCAGAATTGTCTGGCAACAGGCGGTATTAGTGGCGCCGCATAACATTGATCTGGGTGATATCCTGATTGAGCTTGAGCCGCAAAACTCCAATACCAAGATCACCATTAGTGATCAAGGTGAGAAGGGACAACTGAAGGTCGATCTCAAGTTTGAGATCCTGGGTACCGGCAAGTATCGGTGGGAAGGTACGCTCAGTCCACGTAATGCAGGAGACGAAAAACTCATTGAGTTATTACGTTTTATCGGCCGACCCGACAGTAACAACAATTATTGGGTATCGCGCAGCGGCCAGCTTGCCGGTTGGTAGAAAAATCTATTCAATCCCCAGCTTCTTGATGCGATAACGCAGCGCACGAAACGAAATCCCCAGCAATTTAGCCGCCGCCGTTTTGTTAAAACGGGTTTTTTCCAAGGCGCGCATAATCACTTCTTTTTCCTTGGCGTACAACTTGGGGTCAAGTTCCATGGAATCTTCGCCAGGGGTTGATTCCCCGGCATCGGTCACGGCAATGTTTTCCACTTGCGGCAAACGTAAGTCGTCTATCTTGATCTTGTTGCCTTCACACAGGGTCATCGCGCGTTCGAGGATGTTTTCCAGCTCGCGCACGTTACCCGGAAACGCATAGTCCAACAGTTCGTACATCGCCTCGTCAGTCATGGTTGGCAACGGGGTTTGCCACTGATGGGCGATCCTGGCAATGAAAAATTCCACCAAGAGTGGAATATCGTCCTGACGCTCGCGCAGACTGGGCACATGCAGTTCGATCACATTGATGCGATAGAACAAATCCTGACGAAACGCGCCGCTGTGTACCAGGACCGCAAGGTCTTTGTGAGTGGCGCTGAGAATGCGGACATTAATCGGAATTTCCTTGCCGGCGCCGACGGGGCGAATCGCTTTTTCCTGGATAGCACGCAGTAATTTTACTTGCATGTGCAAGGGTAAGTCGGCTACTTCATCCAGAAATAACGTACCGCCATCGGCGATTTGAAATAAGCCCGGCTTATCAACGACGGCACCGGTGAAACTGCCTTTCTTGTGGCCAAAAAATTCACTTTCCATCAGTTCGGTGGGGATCGCGCCACAATTGACCGCGACAAAGGCCTTGTCGCGACGCGCACCCTTGTCATGAATCAGTCGTGCCACCAGTTCCTTGCCAACACCGGATTGGCCGCTGATGTACACCGGTGCCTGACTGCGCGCCAGTTTCTCAATCGTGCGGCGAATCACCTGCATGGCGGCCGACGTACCCAATAGCGTCAGCCCGCCTTGCGTATCATCGCTGTTTTTTTGCTTTGCCAGTTGCAACGCGCTGTTGACCAGGTTACGTAATACCTGTAAATCCACCGGTTTGGCGACAAAATCAAACGCACCGGCCTTGAGCGCTTCAATCGCCGATTCCATATTGCCGTGTGCAGTGATCATCGCCACCGGCACGTGTGCATATTGTTGTTGGATGTGGCGAACCAGATCAATGCCGTTGCCATCCGGTAACCGCATGTCCGTCAGGCACAGGTCAAACGGATGCGCTTGCAATAGTTGTTTGGCGTGTTGCAGGTCTTCCGCGCTTTTGGTCTCAAGTCCCATGCGGGTCAGCGTGATCTCGAGTAATTCGCGAATATCGGGTTCGTCATCGACGACCAGCACATGTTGGGTTGGGTCATTGGCCATGATTATTCAAATTGCCTGCGTGGGTCCTGAAAGGTGAGACGAAAAATACCCTGTGGTACATTGCTACTAATATAGTTTAAATGCGCTTGATTAGCTTCAGCCAGTTCGCGAGATATATAGAGTCCCAAACCGGAGCCTTGTACGTTGGTGGTAAAAAAAGGTTCAAACAAATGCACCAATACTTCAGCGCTGACCCCTGGACCATTATCAATGACATCCAGGTGCGGCCGGGTTGCCTGTTTGGTAGTATAACCAGCACGTAAAATCACCGCTGGATTTTCTTTGACGGGTTGACGGTGACGCAGGGCGTTGTCGCATAAATTCACCAGGATCTGTTGCAGATGGCTGGCATCAAATCGTACCTGCATATCTGCGGGGTTAACCTCAATCGCGAAGCTGTTTTTATCCACATTTTGTCCGCCCGTATAATCCGTTACAAAACGTTGTAGAAAAGGCAGCAGGGCGAATAACTCCACATTAGACGGGCGTCGCCGACTGACGCTCATGACATTTTCAACAATCGTATTCAGACGCTGCGAATGGTCGAGAATGATCTGGGTCAGGCGGATGTCGTTTTTATCAATATGGACGGATTCCGCCAGCAGTTGTCCGGCATGGCTGATGGCCCCCAACGGATTGCGAATTTCATGGGCAATGCTCGCGGTTAACCGTCCCAATGAGGCCAGTTGTAATTGTTGTGCCTGTTGCGCCAGGGCCGCCATGTCTTGCAAAAAGATCAGCGTGCCACCCTCGGGTGAATCCGAGATTCGGGCAAAGCGAGGCATGATGTCAAGATGGGATTGCGCTAAATGGATCGCCTCCGGATTGTAATCCGTGTGGTCCTGCCAGTGACGCCATTGCGCGGCGAGCGCAGCGGAGAGATAACTCAGTGAGAGCTCTTTGGTGTTGGGATTAATCGAGAGCATTTGCGCGGCGGCCTCATTGATTAAACGCACCACACCTTGATGGTCCACCACCAACACACCGGTTTGCATCCGCTGGATAATGTGTTCGGTTAATTGCGCCAGATTGGCCAGATCAATGCCGCGCTTTTTCGCCAGGGCTTCACTCTCACGGATGCGCTTGGCCAGGGCATACACCAGAATGGCAGTGGCAAAATAGGTAACACCGAGGAACCCCGCAATCGGATAAGAACTTTGTTTATGACTTTCCAGACCGGCATAAAATTGCTGGAGCAGGATCATGATCGTGGCAAACGCGGCAAGCCCCAAGGCGGTGCGGCGTCGTACCACAATGGTCGTCGCGGCGATGCTTACCACCAACAACACACCCAGGCCGCTTTCGATACCACCGCTGCTGTGCATCAGTGCGGTCACCAGCATGTCGCCATTCGACCGGCTGATCCACGACCGGGTCCGTGCCTTCGAGTTGTTCGACTT
>JANNJI010000536.1:0-1626 GCA_031405795.1 Gammaproteobacteria bacterium | reverse complement strand
ATTGCACCAATGTTTGCCCCAAGGGATTGAATCCATCGGCAGCGATTCATGGCATTAAAACAATGATGCTTAAAGAGATGATTTGAAATGAGTAGTGCTGTCGCTGATGACATGGCGCGCCTGCGTTGGCAGTGTCGGCGTGGCATGTTGGAGTTGGACTTATTGTTGGAAACATTTGTGGCGTACCGCTATGCTGAACTTGATGCGCGGCTTCAGGCGGCGTTTCGCCAAGTATTGGCCTACCCGGATCAGTTATTATTTGATTATTTTTTTGGCGCTCGCCTGCCCATGGACAAGGATGTTGCCGATGTTATCGAGAAAATTCGTTGCGCCGCTGTGGCTTGAGTTACGCCCCTCGCGGTTATTTCTTTTCTATCTTGCCGTTGCTCACAGCCTGGGCTTGCTGAGCGGCCTGCTGCCGTCATCATTGCCGTGGTATCTGCGAGTATCCATAGTCATCCTGATTTGTATTAGCGCTGTTGTGTGTTGGCGAATGTATCGCTATGAACATTCAAACAGCGCTGCGTTAAAATGGATCTGGCGCGATACGGATCGTTGGCATCAGATGGCAACCGCAGCGTATTGGCAGATGTTACCCGCCTATTTTTTGTCGCCGTATCTCATTATCGTTTGTCTGATAAATGATGCCAAACAAAAACGCTATTTATTCATCTTCCATGATCAGTTACCAGCGGCGGTATATCATCAACTCTATGTGCGTTTAAAATTCTGGCGCAGTACCAAGGACTATTCGGCCGGGGTCACGTAATTTGCCGGGGTGAGTATGGTGTCTTGTGCAGGTGCGGTATCTTGGGCTGGCGGATAGTCCAAAGTATAATGCAGGCCGCGGCTTTCTTTGCGCAACAGCGCCGATTGTATAATCAGGTTGGCACACACGGCCAGATTGCGCAGTTCCAGCAAGTCGTTCGTCACCCGGAAATCGCCATAATAATCTTCAATTTCCTGGAGTAATAAATTAATGCGCCGTTGCGCGCGTTCCAAGCGCTTGTTGGTGCGCACAATACCCACATAGTCCCACATAAAACTGCGGATCTCATGCCAGTTGTGGGTGACCACCACTTCTTCATCGGAGTCAGTGACGCGCGACTCGTCCCACTCCGGTATGTCAGGAATGACGGTTTGGGCAGATGTGGGTTGCTGAATATGTTCACTTGCCGCTTGGGCGAAGACCAAACATTCCAAGAGTGAATTGCTTGCGAGTCGATTGGCACCATGTAGTCCGGTATGGGTTACTTCGCCGATGGCATAAAGTCCAGGGATATCAGTCTGACCTTGTAAATTGGTCATGACACCGCCGCAAGTATAATGGGCCGCAGGGACAACGGGGATCGGCTGTTTGGTCATGTCATAACCGAATTGCAGACAGCGTTCGTAGATGGTAGGGAAATGGTGAATGATAAAATCCGCTGGCTTATGGCTGATATCCAAATATACATACTCTGACCCAAGACGCTTCATTTCGTGGTCAATGGCGCGTGCCACAATGTCGCGAGGCGCAAGTTCCGCCCGCGAATCAAAACGACGCATGAATCGTCGAGTACGACAGCCGGCTGCGATACCTGTGCGTCGCGGCGATCGACGATCCAGTGACAAGCGGCGCGCGAT
>JANNJI010000535.1:0-1052 GCA_031405795.1 Gammaproteobacteria bacterium | reverse complement strand
ATTCCGACGCAGTTCGGCACCGCTACGGAAACCCAAGACCTTGAAGAAATGTTAGCGGCACTGGCGCACCTGACAAAACAGCCCACCGCCAAACTTGAACGGGTCTTGATTGAACATCTGGATGCCTGTGCCTATCGCTATGATGCCTGGATGCAGGGACTGGTCAACTATCAGCTACAGCGCATGCGCAATATCACCGGCAATAACGGTGGTACGGGAGATATTGAAACCAAGCCGGGGATTTATTTAGGTGCATACGGTTGGTTGGAAGAAGTCAAACCAAAAGCAAAACAATTGACAGAAAAAAAACTCGACGGTGAGCTAAAGGAAAAATTCCAACGTACGGGAGATACACCGCTGGTCACGGACAGCAGCAATGCCGGTTACATCCTCGCGCCATCGCTGAATCATGCGGTAACCGCCGCAGTGCTGCGCAATGGTTACATCTCCAATCGTACTTCACCGGCGGCAAAACCGTTTGCCATCAATCTTTCCGCCGAGCGGGTGCGGCTGGCGCTGACGATTGTTGATGGCATGCGTGCCGGTCAAGGTCTCGCGGCGCTATTGGGTTATCAGCTGGAGCGTGGCCTGCATGATCGCCATGATACCGAGGTGGATGAATTTATCTTTGATCTCAGAAAGGTCTTTCCGTTGCAGTCCAATCAATTACAGTCCACCAGGACAGATGAACACGATTCCATTGAACAGATCGAGGCCCGCAATGTGATCAACGGGCTGGCACTTATCGAACACATTGAACAGACCGGGGTGCGCAATTATCCTTTCGGTGCTGCGTTGCCGTCGGCCACATCAGCACAACGCGCGGCGATCAACGCCGAGGTGCAACGTATCATTGAACTCAATGATGCGGTGGCGGATCTGGCGATGGCGGAGGGTGTACATCAAGTCGTCCAAGGAAATTATGACCGCGCCGCTGCGGTGTTAGACAGTTACAGCAAAGGCCATCTGCCGCCCACCCCGGACGTGATCCAGACCCCGCGTAGCGGTCTCACCATCACACAGCGTGTTGGTCTGCAATTTAAAACCGGTAT
>JANNJI010000534.1:0-4367 GCA_031405795.1 Gammaproteobacteria bacterium | reverse complement strand
TAGCCAAAAAATATTTTTCTCGTTCGCCAAACCTGCTGTTTGGTATGGTTGCTGGCAGTGTACTTGCCTGGTTATTGGGTGGTGAACAACATGGCTTAAAGATGATCAGCGATGTGCCGGGGCAATTACCGGCTTTTTCCTTGCCCAACTTATCCCCAGCCAATATCCGTGCACTGGCACCGCAGGCCTTCGCGATTGCTTTATTAGGACTGATTGAGGCCGTCTCGATTTCACGTGCCATTGCTTCCAAATCGATGCAGCGTATTGATGGTAATCAGGAATTTATTGGTCAGGGCTTATCAAACATAATCGGTAGTTTTTTTTCCAGTTATGCGGGTTCTGGCTCATTTACCCGTTCCGGCATTAACTATACCGCCGGTGCAATAACTCCGCTTTCTGCGATTTTCGCCGCGCTGAGTCTGATGATTATCGTATTATTGGTCGCGCCACTTATGTCACATTTGCCGCTGGCGGCAATGGGTGGGGTGATTTTATTAGTGGCCTATAACCTGATTGATCTTCACCACATTAAGAAAATTTTTATGGTCAGTCGCACTGAAACCGCGATCTTACTGGTGACATTCTTTGCGACTTTGTTTCTTGAACTCGAATTTGCCATTTATCTGGGTGTGTTATTATCATTGTTATTATTTCTAAACCGCACTTCAACACCGGACATGGTGATCCTCGCCCCAGACCCTTATTCACCCAGTAAGATGCTGACGAATGTTGAACGTAAAGCCTTGCTACAGTGTCCACAACTCAAAATTATCCGGATTGACATGTCCATCTATTTTGGTTCCGTCAATCATATCCAGAAAACACTGCACGACATTACCGATAAGGAAGGCATCCGGCATATTCTGATTGTCGCCACCAGCATTAACTTTGTTGACTTGGCCGGTGCTGAAATGCTTGCGCAGGAGGCCAAACGGCTCAGACAGATGGACGGTGGCCTGTATTTCTGCAGCAATAAAAAGAAAGTCTGTAGTTTCCTCGACAAAGGTGGTTTTATTGACGACATTGGCCAGGACAATTTTTTCAGTGACAAAGCCGAAGCGATTAGCACTATCTATAAGCGGCTCGACCGGTCTATATGCATCCAGTGTAAAAACAGAATATTCGATGAATGCAAGGAGGACCCTGTATTACAATCAGCCGGGACAACCTGAGTTGTTTTGCAAGGCAATAGCCTGATACCAAACAGAACAAGTAACCTCAAATACTATGCCGTGGAGGAATTGCATACCAGCGGCATTTTGGGTTATTGTTCAACCCTTGATCCGAATACGGGCAACTGTAGCAAGCGTATCTTTGGCAGCAACCACGACACGACCATTGATCCTTTACAACACTTGCTGGATAAATCACAGCAGTTATTTGTCAGGCTAACTAAATAAGGTATAGAACAGCATGGAACCCGTTGGTAAAAAAACATCCGAGGTTCATCGTAACTTCTCTTTAACGATGCTTGCTCAATTTATTTTCTGGAGCCGTTGGTTACAGGCGCCGCTTTATCTGGGCTTGATCATCGCCCAGGCTGTCTACGTGTATCATTTCATGCATGAACTTGTCCTCCTCGTGCAAAAGACCACCACTATCAATGAAAACGAGATCATGTTGGTGGTGCTTGGCTTAATTGACGTCGTGATGATTGCGAATCTGTTGATCATGGTCATCATCGGTGGTTATGAGACCTTTGTTTCACGTCTGCAGCTGAAAGAACATCCGGATACACCGCAATGGCTGTCACACGTCAACGCTACTACCATGAAGATCAAGCTATCGATGGCATTGATCGGTATCTCGTCAATTCATCTGCTCAAAACATTTATTAATGCCGAACACATGACCACGCACACCATCATGTGGCAGGTCGTCATTCACATGACCTTCCTGTTTTCCGCGGTTGCAATGGCCTATACTGATCGCATCATGACCCGATCATTGATAGAAGCCCACGGTAATGCAGACGACTTATGAACCTGGATAAAAAAACACAAAAATACGTTGGTATCTTTAATGATTTCAACGCCGGTATGACCGACACTGGCAAGATCATCCGCGACGCGTGGGTGTTTGGCTTGATACCGGAAACCCAAACCTGTGAAGGCTGGATGGCACCAGGCATTGAAGATTTATGGATCAAGGTCAATAAGGAATGGGAGAAATACGGATTTTCAGTGAGCCGCCTGCCCGATGATCTTAAAAACAAGTTCATGCGCATCCATGCCAGTGCGGTGGAGCGCGCCAAGGCATCCGGTTGGGACCCCGAGCTGGGTGACGACGACTAACAATCATGAGTATGCGTGGCCGCCTGGACGACTTGCCTATCTTTGAATATCGCGACAGCCACGTTGATGCTAACCAGTATAATTTAGTTCACATCGCCTTAAAAAGGTTGGGGAAACCGCTGCGTTTTGAACTCCCCCGTTTGCGCACACTGGATATGGTACTTGAAGAGGAGGCTTGGGCAGTTATCGATCGTGACCTCAATGACATCCCCGTCATTGCCTGGGTAGATTTCCAGACCCGGCACCGCGACAATCTACACGAACCAATTCGATGTCAGCAGCGCCTCTATCACGCACATGCACTCATTATCGTCGGTAAGGTCATGGAAGCCATGCACGATATCCTGGGAGAGAAACTGGCAATTATCCAGCCAACAGGTGATGACAAGATCACTAAACTCAAACGACCCGAGTGAATTAACTGACAGTGAATAAACTTTATACCTCGCAGATAATGATACAGAAAAATATCAGCACATCAATCAGGCACGTGTGCGTAAGTTGCCGTTGATAATATTTACTTCTGGTGCACTGACTACCTCGGCAAAGTCGATACTGATTCGGTCACCCGCGATCGGACGAAACAATTGGTTGGCAAATGCAACATGATCAGGGTGATCACGGTAACTCTCGATGACCTTCTCGTGGACAAACTCCACCAACCAGCAGAAACGAAACTTGGGGCTTTGCTGGATTGCCCAGCCGGTAAATACGCGCCGCACGCCGGGAATTCGGCTCAGTATGTCACGGCCACGCGTCATCATGGCCTCGACCTGAGCGTCGTCGGTGCTTTCGACGTTATAAATAATCAAGTGCTCAACCGGATGCCAGCTTCGGCACTGCATCAGTACCTCAGCGGCGCGACCAGCTGAACCCCATGTCACCATACAGCGTTCCACCTCAACACGGATCGTCTCACGCACACCCTTAACCAACCCGCTGTAACCACCGTTGCTAGCGGCCTTGGTGTTTGTCCGGATACGGGTGCCCGCCGCCTCAGCAAGTCCCGTGTAAAAATTGATGCGGGCGACACCATGAGCAATGAGTTTGTGGCACTGCTCATCGGAAAGTCCGGGACCACCCTGGATCACCAGCGGAATCTTAACCGCCTCGTTAATACACTTGAGCCGTTCGATGTCGAGCTTAGTGCGTCCACGCACGCGACCATGTACAGTCCCAATCGAAACAGCCAGACAATCCACGCCGGTACGCGCAACAAAAGCCTTCGCCTCTTCAATCGAGGTAAAACTCGTTTTGCCAGAGTGACTCGTTGGATTTTCTGTCTCAATACCCGTGTCATAACCAAGCTCTCCCTCGACAGTCACACCGCAACTGTGCGCCGTCTCAACGACCTGCCGTGTTAATGTGACGTTGTTCGGAAAAGAGTCATGTGACGTATCGACCATAACACTGTTACAACCCAGGTTAATGGCGTGCACCGCTGAATCAAGCGAACTGCCGTGGTCCAAATGTAACGCTACCGGCACCGTGGCATGTCGTGCTGCTTTTTCGGCAGCCGCCATGATGAATTCAAAATTGTAATGCTCGAAGTGGAATTCAACGAAATTTAAAATAACCGGGGCGCGACAATTTTCGGCTGCTTGAATAATTGCTTCGAGAAAATCGAGACTCACCACTTCGAAACCACCCACAGCATAGCCATTGCGGTGAGCATGTTTCAGCATGTCACGCATATCAACCAGTGGCATACAAGTTTCCCGTCGTTGATTTTTTCATCTGGCGCTAGCCAACGCTTTTTATCGCAAGCGGTTTAACAGCGCACTTCAGCGAAAGTCCTCGCCCTCGTCCTCATCGGGATGGCCTGCGGCGAGGTCACTATCATGTTTCGAAATCGCCTGCCCGAGATGGGTAAGCCTGTCATGTAACATCGTAATCGCAGGCTCGTTAGTCTGGGCATAGACCTGCTGCAAATTGTCTTGCAGTGCAGCGAGACGATCAAGCCACTGACCTTCCGCATCAATGGGCCCATTTGCCCAGTGGACCATGTCGGCAAGCTTCTCGGCATTCACGGCTAATTCTTCATATTGCTGCCCGGTGCCACCGTTTTGTGCC
>JANNJI010000533.1:0-9509 GCA_031405795.1 Gammaproteobacteria bacterium | reverse complement strand
GCATCTTATATCGCTGTTGTTCTTTGTCATTGTCGGCTTGTACGCTACCCATAATAAGCACAGAAAGAACCAGCCCATAACAAAATGATTTTGAAAAACAGTCCATACGTCTATTCCTCTTATTTAATATGTTCAAGAATCCCGTCGAGTTCATCGAGCGAGTTGTAATGAATAACGATCTTACCTTTACCTTGTTTACCATGTTGCAACTCCACCTTGGCGCCGAGCTTGTCCGACAGATCCGTTTGCAGGCGTTGTGTATCGGAATCCACCGACGGCGTTGCCTTTTTGCCGGGCTTACCACGGTCTGTGTTTTTCACCAGGGTTTCTGTCTCGCGCACCGACAGACGCCGTTGTGCGACCTGTTGTGCGGCAAGTATCTGTGCCGTTCCTTGCAAGCCCAATAAGGCGCGCGCATGGCCCATTTCCAGTTCGCCCTTGGTGAGCAGTGTTTTTACATCAGGCTCAAGCGTTAACAGGCGCAATAAATTCGTGACGGCAACGCGCGAACGCCCCACCGCATCCGCAGTTTGTTCATGGGTTAAACCAAATTCATCAATCAGGCGATGTAAGGCTACCGCTTCTTCAATCGGATTCAATGCCTCACGCTGAATGTTCTCAATCAAGGCCATGGCCATCGCGGATTTATCATCCACGTCACGCACTACCGCAGGGATATTATGCAGGCCAGCTAATTGAGTAGCACGCCACCGACGCTCGCCAGCAATCAATTCATAACGATTGGCTTGACCGGGAAACGGCCGTACAACAATGGGTTGGACCACGCCCTGGGCGCGAATCGAGTTAGCAAGTTCTTGCAGGGCTTCGGGATCAAAATCCTGCCGTGGTTGAAAACGGCTGCGCGTGATCACATCCACCGGTAGCTCCTGCACACCTACCGACGGTGGCGGCGGTGTGGTGTCGTCGCTGTGAAAACCCTCACCGAGCAAGGCGTCAAGCCCACGACCTAAACCTCGTTTTTTCATGATTCGTTACTTTATGTGTGCTGCAATGAGAATACTAAAACCCGCGTGTGGCACCAATCAAAGTGGTATTTTCGTGTTTACGCAACAACTCACCGGCCAGCGCCAAATAGGCCAATGCGCCACGCGAGGTCTTGTCATATTTGATTACCGGCATGCCGTGACTGGGCGCTTCGGCAAGACGTACATTGCGCGGGATCACGGTACGGTAGACTTTCTCCGGGAAGTGCAGAATCAACTGCCCCGAAACATCGTTAGACAGATTATTACGCGGATCAAACATCGTGCGTAACAACCCTTCAACTTTTAATTCAGGATTCACACTGGCCTGAATACGATTCACGGTTTCAAGTAACGCCGACAAGCCTTCCAACGCATAATATTCACACTGCATCGGGATCATCACCGAATGCGCCGCCACCAGGGCATTGAGGGTGAGCATGTTCAATGACGGTGGACAATCGATCATGATGTATTGATAACGATCGGTTACCAGTTTCAACACGTTGCGCAACCGGCTTTCACGTTCGGCATGGCTGAGCAACGCCACTTCCGCCGCCGTGAGATCACCATTAGCGGGTAAAATGTCATAGCCCAATTCCGGGATCGATAAAATTGCCTGACCAATTTCAACTTCACCCATCAACACATCATAAGTAGTGTGTTGAAGTTGTTTCTTCATCACCCCGCTGCCCATCGTGGCGTTGCCCTGCGGATCAAAATCCACCAGCAATACCCGGCGCCGGGTGGCGGCCAAGGAGGCGGCCAGATTAATGCAGGTTGTGGTCTTACCAACCCCGCCTTTTTGATTTGCGACTGCGATAATGCGTGCCATGCGATCCTCCTCCCAACCTTACTGCTTTTTTAATGTGCTATTTCATGCGTTGGCGCCAATATCAACAAACAACGCGCCTGCGTTACGCCGGGTAACGCCACCGGGATACGTTGCTGCAACGTTGCCCATCGCTGGGCCTGGGTAATCTCGACATCGGGTTCGCTGCCTTTCCACGCCAGCCACCGCCCCGAATCAGCCAGCAGATGCCGGGTCTGGCTGACGAAACCAGGCAGGTCGCTGAATGCCCGACTGACGATCCAGGTAAACCGCTCCGCAGGTACATAAGCCTCGAGCCGTGACTGTACCACATCTACATTCGGCAACTGTAGCATCGTCACTACCTGCTTGATAAATCGGATTTTTTTACCATTGCTGTCGAGTAACACAAAGCGCAAATGCGGTTGGGCTATGGCCAGCGGCAGACCCGGCAGGCCCGCGCCGCTGCCGACATCCAGGATCGGCCCTTGTTTGAGCAACGGTAATGCCACCAGGGCATCGAGTAACAATTGCGGGATCATTGCCTGCGGGTCACGAATGCCCGTCAAGTTATAAGCACTGTTCCATTTAATTAACAGTGCCAGGTATTCGATGAGTAATTGCTTGGTCTCGTCGGCAATCGCGACCTGGATCTCGACGAGGCCTTGGGTTAGTTGCGCCAACCAGCGGGTCAGGTGTTGCGCATCCACGCGGATGTTTTTCCCATTTTGCGGCTAACTGGTTTCAAACGCACGGATTTGCCAAAGCTTTGATCATGCCAATTCCGGCTTCGGTGGACGATCCATTAAATTCTGCACGGCCTCGCGCGGCGTCATGCCTTCATATAACACACGATATACCTGTTCGGTAATCGGCATGGTCACCTTCAGGTCATGGGCAAGATTATGAATCGCCTTGGCGGTGGTGACACCTTCCACGACCTGGCCAATGGCTTGCCTGGCCTGGCCGATGCTCTTACCTTGTCCCAGGGCAAGACCCATGCGCCGGTTGCGCGACTGATCATCCGAACAGGTCAGCACTAAATCCCCGAGCCCGGATAATCCCATAAAGGTTTCACGTTTGCCGCCCAATGCCACACCCAAACGCATGGTCTCCGTCAGACCACGCGTGATCAATGCCGCACGGGTATTGATGCCAAAACCCAGCCCATCGGAAATCCCCGCCGCGATCGCCATGACATTTTTCACCGCGCCGCCGACTTCCACACCAATGACATCATCGCTGGTATAAGTACGGAAATAACCGTGATGCAAGGCCGTGGCGAAATCCAATGCGAACTGCTGATTCTTGGAGGCAACGGTGATGGCGCCGGGCATGCCGCGCGCCACTTCATGGGCGAAGGTGGGGCCGGATACTGCTGCGGTTGGCACGGTGATACCAATTTCTTCTTGCACAATTTGATGTAGCAATTTACGTGAATCCTGTTCCAGACCTTTTGTACCCCAGGCCAGACGATGATGTTGCTGCAACATGGGTTTGATCGTATGCATGATTTGCCGGAATGCGTGCGATGGCACCACCACCAGGATGTCGCCCGCCATGGCAATACACTGCGCAAGGTCCGCGTTGACTTGGAGCAGCTCGGGGAAAATAACCTCTGGAATAAAATCATCATTGCGCCGGGCTTGCTGCATACGTGCAACGTGTTGGGCATGGTGGCTCCACAACAAGGTTGGGTGTCCGGCACGCGCCAATTGAATTGCCAGCGCGGTGCCCCAGGAACCCGCACCTAAAACCGCAAACGGTCGTTCTGTCACAGTGGCAAGTCCTTGTGCGTGGTCTTGAATGAATTAATGGGCGACGGTGTTGCCGGGTTTTGTTTGCTGTTGTTGCAGATGTTGGGCATATAAGGCATCAAAATTCACCGGCGCTAACAACAGCGGTGGGAAACCGCCACGGGTGACAATGTCAGATACCGCTTCGCGTGCATAAGGAAAAAGAATATTCGGACAGAAACTCGCGAGCATGCCGCCCATCTCGGCTTCGCGAAATCCTTCCAGATGAAAAATTCCCGCCTGCTGTACCTCGACCAAATACGCCGTTTCTTCACCTATTTTTACCGTCACCGTCAGTGACAGCACCACTTCGTAGGTGTGTCCATCCAAGGCCCGGGCACGCGTATTTAAATCCAGATTATGTTGCGGTTGCCATTCCAGATTAAAACTGGCCGGTGTATTGGGCGCTTCAAAGGAAATGTCTTTGATGTAAAGTTTGTGAATGGCAAAACGCTGCTGCGGTGCAGTGCTGTTTTTGTCAGTCGCGGAAGTTTGATCGTTCATGAGTCTGTTAACCTGTTTGCGCCATTCTTTATGTGGCCCGTATGGTAACAAAAAGCCACTGGTGTGGGCAGCGCGATTTGTCTGGTTTATGTATATTGCCGGGCAAACTGGAGTAAATTCGCCAAATCCATTGCCCCCGCCATGCGATGTATCTCACGGCCTTGCTGAAAAACCGCGATAGTTGGAATACTGCGAATATTATATTGTTGCGCCAATACTGGCTCAGCTTCTGTATTTACCTTGGCCAACCGTATTTTCGGTTGTAATTGGCCACTGGCTTGTTCAAATACCGGTGCCATCATTTTGCATGGGCCACACCACGGTGCCCAAAAATCAACAAGGACCGGGATATCATTTCGGCTGATGTGCTGCTGGAAATTGCCGACTGTTAAGGCAACCGGATGGCCATCAAACAATGGCTGATGACACTGGCCACATTTACCGCGTTCGTGCGGTTTATCGGCTGGCAGGCGATTAATACTGTCGCAGTGCGGACAAACAAGATGGATGGCATGGCTCATGAGTTCGGTAATGTGGCCACTCGTGGGCTATTTCAAGCCGAGTTTACTATCCAGATCGCCGCTGGCATCCAGCGCATACAGATCATCACAGCCGCCCACATGGAAATCACCGATGAAAATTTGCGGCACGCTGCGTAATCCGGACCTCTCGATCATGATATCGCGCTGCGCAATATCCGTATCAATACGCACTTCAGAAAACGTAACACCCTTACGTTCCAATAAATTTTTCGCGCGAACGCAGTAAGGGCAAAACCGTGTGCTGTAGATAATAACGTCCGGCATGGTCTTATTTCTTAACTAAAGGCAGGTTATCACTTTGCCAGGCGGTTACCCCGCCGCTCAAATTAAACACCTTTGCAAACCCATTTTTTTTCAACAGCGTACAGGCTGTTGCAGAACGTTGCCCCGAACGACAGCTGACAATGATCGGTTTATCTTTGTATTTTTCAACCTCTTTAATGCGATCCTTGAGAAACCCCAGCGGAATATGGATTGAGTTGACTATGTGCCCGTTATAAAACTCATTTTCCTCACGTACATCCAGGACCACGGCATTTTCATGATTAATGAGCCGCACGGCCTCAGCGGTATGGGTGCTGCCAAAACCACGGAAACGTGGCGCAATAAAACTGTAGCCCAGCATCCCCAGCAGCACCACAAATGCGATGCTCAAATAGAAATGCTCGGATGCAAACTGTAAATATGGATTCATGCGATTACCTGTTGTTACATGCTGTGTTTGATTATGGGTAAACTGCTATACCTTGCTATCGTGCCTGCGGTAACCTGCGGGTGACCCCATCTTATTTTCCTTCGTTGGTACAAAACACCTGGCGCATCATGCTGATGAGGCGCAAGGTACGTTGATCGCCTACCTTGTAATACACCCGATTGGCATCTTTGCGTGAGGCAAGTATGCCCTTGTCGCGCAATATTGCCAGGTGTTGGGAAATATTACTCTGGGATGTCCCCACTTGTTCGACGATATCCTGCACGCTAATCTCGCTGTCACCCAGGGTACAGAGGATTTTGAGTCGTAGCGGGTGGGACATGGCCTTGAGGGACCGGGAAGCACGGTCAATATCTTCGTCGCGTGTCAGTAAATCAGCAACATCAAATGTCATAGGGTCTACACCAAATACTTTGCAACGGGGTTGAGTATCAACTACTCGATAGCGACAAGAGGTAACTACCGGTGCCCTTTATTAATAAAACATTATACAATAATCTACCGTTTGAGAAGACCTTCACCTTCTTTATCCGAAATTTTAAAGCGAATGCGCAAATACCGGGGACTTTTGGTCGCTACGGCTTGGCAGGATTTGCCGGATTGAATTAGACTTGGTCTAAATACACATCAACTCTACAATAAGTTATCTAATGACAACTGCGATTAAACCTCTGCTTCTGGTCGTCCTCGACGGCTGGGGCTATACCGAACAACGGGAATCTAACGCCATACTGGGTGCCCACATTCCTGTCTGGGATCACCTTTGGTCAACCTACCCCCATGCCTTGATTAATGGTTCGGGTTCTTCAGTAGGCCTGCCGAATGATCAAATGGGCAACTCCGAGGTCGGCCACCTGAATCTGGGCGCCGGGCGCGTAGTCTATCAGGAATATACCCGGGTCAGTCGGGCAGTTAAAACTGGCTCTTTCTTTGACAACCAGACCTTGGTGGATGCCGTTGAATCCGCCATCAGGAATAACAAGGCGGTTCATATCTTGGGCCTGCTTTCCCCCGGTGGTGTACATAGCCACGAAGAACATATACACGCGATGGTAGAGCTGGCCGCCAAACGCGGGGCAAAAAAAATCTATGTGCATGCCTTTTTGGACGGCCGCGATACCGCACCCAAGAGCGCCGCGGACTCACTGAAAAAAATGCAGACCAAATGCGAGGAGCTCGGCGTGGGCCGGATTGTATCGATCATCGGCCGCTATTACGCCATGGATCGCGACCATCGTTGGCCACGCATTCAAAAAGCCTACGACTTGATTACCCAAGGCGTCGGCGATTTCACTGCTGAAGACCCTCTCACTGGCCTGGCTCAGGCCTATAGCCGGGGCGAAAACGACGAATTTGTCAAAGCCACCGCCATTGTGCCCGCAGAAACCACGCCGGTTCGCTTAGCAGACGGCGACAGTATTATTTTCATGAATTACCGCTCAGATAGGGCGCGGCAAATCACCCGGCCCTTTATCGAACCGGATTTTGATGCCTTCCCGCGCGCGGTCTTCCCGAAGCTCGGCATGTTCGTGAGCCTGACCGAATATAAATCCGACTTTGATGTGCAAGTGGCCTACCCGCCGGATCGGCTTAAAAATGTCTTTGGTGAATACATTGCGAGCCTCGGCCTGCATCAATTGCGGATTGCGGAAACGGAAAAATACGCCCACGTCACCTTTTTCTTCAATGGTGGTCGGGAGGAACCGTTCCAATTTGAAGATCGGATCCTTGTGAACTCGCCCAATGTCGCCACCTACGATCAACAACCGGAGATGAGCGCCTTTGAAGTCACCGATAAACTGGTGGCGGCGATCAACAGCGGCAAATACGACGTCATCATTTGTAATTACGCCAACCCGGATATGGTCGGGCACACCGGTAATTTTGCGGCCACGGTCAAGGCGATTGAAACCATCGATCTCTGCCTGGATAAAGTGGTCAAGGCCATTCAAAAGGTTGGCGGTGAAATGCTGATAACCGCCGATCACGGTAACGCGGAAATGATGGAAAACCTCTCGACCCACCAGCCACACACGGCCCATACCACTAATTTAGTGCCGCTGATTTATATTGGCCGCAAGATTAAACTGCAAAGCCAGGGCGGTGTCTTGTCGGATGTCGCACCGACCATGTTAGAACTAATGGGCCTGGCGCGTCCGATCGAAATGACCGGACGTTCGTTGTTGGAGCAGGAACCCGCAGCAACCAGCAGTAGTTAGCCATGTTAAACGCGGGGTCGGGAGGAATCTTTCGTCGTTACCGCGTTGCAGCCATGACTACCCCTTCGTCACGCGCCTTGCTGGTATTACTGGCGTGTTTATCATTGCCCGGTACAGTGATTGGCGCAACCGACAAACAATCCGAACGCGAAGCCGCACTGGTACTCTTGCGCAGCAAGATCGAAAACCTGCGCAAGGAGATCGCCGCCACACAAACCTTACACGATTCCGTGCGCAGTGAATTAGCCACCCTCGAGCGCCAAATCAGTGAGGTACACAAACACATTCGTAAACTCACACGCGAACAGGTCAGGCAACAACACAAACTCAGCGCCTTGCGTGACGACGAAAAAAAAGCGCAACTGCAATTGGCGCAACAACAGGATTTACTCGCACGCCAAATCCGCGCCACTTACATGGTGGGCAACCAGGAATATCTCAAATTGTTATTGAATCAGGAAGACCCCGCCGCCTTGAGCCGCATGAATAAATATCACGAGTATTTGCAACGCGCCCGTGTCGAACGCATCACCGCGACACAACAAACCGTGCAAAGACTCACGGTGATTCATAGCCAAATTCAAACCGAAACAACCGCCCTGCAAACACTGCAAACCCAGCAGGAAACAACAAAACAAGAATTGGTCGCACGCTCGCGTAGCCGGGCAACTGTCGTGGCACAACTGCGCAGCACCCTGGTCAGCAAAGAGCAGGAGCTGGCCCACTCCGTGGAAGATGAGCAGCGTCTGCAACGTGTCCTGGCCACCATCCGTGACGCCATTCCCGACGTCCTGGCGGCGCCGGGTCAACATAAAGCCTTCAGTAAGCTAAAGGGCCGCTTACATTGGCCGACACAGGGACGGATCCAGGATATCTTTGGTAAACCCCGGGATTCGGGCAAGACCAAATCCAACGGTGTGTTAATCCACGCCGAGGAGGGTCGCGATATTCGTGCCATCTCTCATGGGCGAGTTGCCTATGCCGACTGGCTGCGTGGTTATGGCTTGTTACTGATCCTTGACCATGGTGATGGTTACATGAGCTTGTACGGACACAATCAGTCCTTGCATAAGGAAACCGGTGAATGGGTCGAAACCGGTGAACTTGTTGCCAGCGTGGGGAAAAGCGGCGGCGAGGACAAGGCCCGTCTGTATTTTGAAATCCGTCACAACGGCAAACCGGCCAACCCAAGCCAATGGTGCAAACGCTGAGTCGGCATCGAAATTTAAGTGCCAGTTCAGCTGAACTGGGGTAATATCATCTGCTACAACGTATTAATTGCGGTTAATCCCGTAAAGGTCTTGAATCTATGAACAATTTTACCCGTAACACGCTGATCATGAGCGTCGGATTGCTGATGGGCATCACGCTCGCCATCGGCCACAGCGTGTTGTCTAAGGAAGGTGAAGGCAATCACAATAACCCTGCACAAACCATCCCCTTGGAAGATATCCGGACACTCAGCGAGGTGTTTGGTAAGGTGAAAGAACATTACGTCGAAGACGTGGCCGACAAGCAGCTATTGGAAAATGCCATTCGTGGCATGCTCACCGGCCTGGATCCACATTCCTCTTATTTGGACAAAGACAGTTTTCAAGATTTACGGATCAGCACTACCGGTGAGTTTGGCGGGCTGGGCATTGTTGTTGGTATGGAAGAGGGTTTTGTCAAAGTGATCTCGCCGATTGACGATACCCCTGCCGCTAAGGCCGGTATCAAAGCCGGCGACATCATTGTACGCCTGGATGAAAAACCGGTTAAAGGCCTGAATCTGGATGATGCGGTTAAAATGATGCGCGGCGCACCGGGCACTAAGATCGATTTATTGATCATGCGCGAAGGCAAAGACAAACCGTTTAATGTCACCCTGGTGCGCGACAAGATCCGCGTCAACGAAGCCCGTGTAACAGTCCCCCAGCAGGGTGCCGGTGTAGTCCTTGAG
>JANNJI010000532.1:0-1289 GCA_031405795.1 Gammaproteobacteria bacterium | reverse complement strand
CGTCGCCAATACGTTCGAAATACCCGACGCCGTGTTTGTACAGAACGACCTTACGAATGGGTAGCATGAAGTCCGCCTGCCCTTCCGGTGAGGTTGAGTGCGGTGCGGTATTTTTTTTCATTTCGATTTCCCTCGCTTTGTTTTAATTCGGTTCTTCCAACCAGCTTGGCTATCACGCACATGCGCGTGGCGGCGCATTCATTGATAGGGTAAAACCTACTCTGATTTTGCTGGCCGGTGCCTCAGGATAACTCACAACGATGAAGAAATATATCTAGATCACTTACGCACCAACTCAAAATCCCTTACCGCGATGGGACGATGCATTTGATGTTCGCTCCGCTGGAACTGTTACAGCGCCTAGGCGCATTGTTCATGGGGCAATAGTACTTGCTAAATTAACATGGGATAAGCTATATTCTACTTTGGATAATTGTGAAAATGTATAGTTGTGGAATCCAGCAATAGTAAGGTATCACCATCAGTTCCCAATGAAATCTTTGAGATACATAAAAAAATTTGTAGAAAACCCCGACAAAAACGAAAAAAATGCCCTTGTTTGGCATGACTCAAGCCAAATTCTAGAAGCCTCCATGACGGCATATCGAAACTATTTGCTTTTTATGATCGTTGTTATAACGCCGATGACCATTTTTCTCGTCGGTATGTTTATCGCTTTGTTCTTGGAGGAAATGAAGACGCCTTACCCATCTCTGACTCCAAAGGAATTGATCGTAGTGTCGGCCGTGGGTTTAGCTGTATCCTTGATGATGGGGGGCCTAATCAGTTTTGGGGTAGTTGAGTTTAGAAAAACCCATCCCTTAAAACTCTTCCTAAAGAACGAAACCATTCTCTGCAAAAGCAAGCTATATACTAAGACCGATATAATTGGTGTCTTTTTTAGGAGATACCTCTACAACGAATCGCACCGCTCTGTGCTCGTCACCGATCCAGACTTCCCAGATCATTTACTATTCTGTGCAACGGTTGGTTTTGTGATGAAAAAAAATGTTGTCTCCAGATTCCAGGTAGTTAATAGAATAGGGATCGCAGAATTTAAAAACATTCAAACAGCCCGTCAATTTCAGGATATTCTGGCACAATATTTTAGTTTACCCCGAGTTGAAGTAGATCTTTCTTATGAGGGAGACAGATGGGAGAGCTGAAAATGCCAAAGGTGAGGTAGTCAGTGACCGTACTGTATTTTTCATGTCTCAGCGCTCCAACTGCTCATGCACCAGCATCGCAACCTGTGATAACTTGGCCTTGTCAATCTCGCCGCTTAAGGC
>JANNJI010000531.1:0-5183 GCA_031405795.1 Gammaproteobacteria bacterium | reverse complement strand
GGCCCGGGCCGAGTGGACCGATCCTGCGATTGCCGAAGGTATTATGTGTGATAATCTGGGCAACGTCATTGCAGCAGTGTCGCACAATCTTTTTTTGGTGAAGGCGGGCACTTTATATACAGCGGATTTGAATTCGTGTGGAGTAGCTGGGGTTATGCGTAAAATTGTTTTGGAACTTGCCGCCGGGCTTGGTATAAATGCGATTAGTACCACTGTCACATTGGCAATGTTGCGCCAAGCCGAGGAGATTTTCTTGTCTAATAGTATTCATGGGCTATGGCCAGTACGACAAATTGATCATGATATTTATCCTGTCGGCCCAATGACCCGCCAATTCAGTGACCAGATACAAAAGCAACTACCCCCATTATGAAACGATTTATTTACAAAAGTATAACCGGTTTGCTATTTGTCACTATTATTGCTGCAGCATGGTTATGGTTCGACTTACGCGATTTCCTCGACCAACCGCTGCGCGTACCCGAGGCAGGGTTGCTTTTGGAAGTGAAGGCCGGCAGCAATCTGACGCGGATTACCCAGCAGCTTGCCAAACAAGATGTCGTATCAAAGCCGCGCTATTTTATCGGTTATGCACGTTGGTATAAACACATCGATAAGATCCATACCGGTGATTACCTGATTGAACGGGGGGCTACGGCCGAGACATTATTGCAACAATTAGCACAAGGTAAAGTCATCCAATACCCGTTAACCCTTGTTGAAGGCTGGACCTTTGAACAAATGCTGCAAACCATTGCCGCCGATGAACATTTGCTGCATACACTTCCGGATTTAAATCCTGCGATGGTCATGCAACACATCGGCTACCCGGGTGTACACCCTGAAGGGCAATTTCTGCCTGATACGTATTTATTTCCACGCGGCACCACCGATGTCGCCTTTTTACAGCGTGCCTATCAAGCCATGCAGAATTATTTAAAAGAACAGTGGCCGGTACGGGATATCAACATTCCATTGCAAACACCACAACAGGCATTAATCCTCGCCTCGATCATCGAAAAAGAAACCGGCCAAGTCACTGAACGCCAGCAGATTGCAGGGGTTTTTACCCGTCGGCTACTGAAGCGTATGCGTTTACAAAGTGACCCGACCATTATCTATGGTATGGGTGAGCGGTTTGACGGCAATATCCGTAAACGCGATATCAGCTTGCAAAGTCCCTACAACACCTATCACATCTACGGATTACCACCAACACCGATCGCCATGCCCGGTAAAGCAGCGATCTACGCCGCCTTGCACCCAGCCCCCGGTGAGGCATTGTATTTTGTCGGCAAAGGTGATGGCAGCCACTATTTCTCTGCGACTTTGGATGAACACAACAACGCCGTCATTCAATATCAATTAAAAAAGCGGCAACGCAATTACACAAGCTCGCCACGGAATAATCATGCCCGGTAAATTCATTACCATCGAAGGCGGCGAGGGTGTCGGCAAGAGCAGCAACATTGCCTTCATTGCGGAACTGTTACGTCAACACGGTAAAGAGGTGGTGTTGACACGTGAGCCCGGTGGAACGCCCTTGGCCGAACGGATCAGGGCCCTGTTGCTGGATAAAAATGAAACCGCCATGTGTATTAATACAGAATTGTTATTGATGTTTGCCGCGCGCGCACAACATTTGGCAGAGGTGATTATTCCCAGTTTGCACTCTGGCAAGTGGATCGTCTGTGATCGTTTTACCGACGCCACCTATGCGTATCAAGGTGCCGGACGCGGTATTGCAGCCAGTCGCATCGCCCAACTGGAAAATTGGGTACAAGCGGAGTTGCGACCCGATATCACGGTGCTGCTGGATTTACCGGTGGCGGAAGGGCTCCAGCGTGCCAGTCATCGCAGCGCACCGGATCGGTTTGAACAAGAACGTGCTGATTTTTTTGAGCGGGTTCGGCAAGGGTATCTTGAACTTGCCCGTGCCGACCCACGGCGTTACCGTGTCATCGACGCCAGCCCCGAACTGACGGTTGTCCAGCAACACATTAGCAAGGCCTTGTTGCCGTATTTATCATGACGACATTGTTTCCCTGGCACGAACCACAATGGCAATATTTGCACGAGCGTAAACGCCACGATCAATTACCGCATGCCTTGTTGGTGGCAGGACCGGTGGGGGTGGGTAAACTTACCTTTGCGAAACAATTTGCCCAAAGCATCCTGTGCGCAGCGCCCGCGGCGGATCACGCGGCGTGTGGACACTGTCGTGCTTGCTTACAATTTGTGGCGGGGACACACCCCGATTTCGCCGTGATTACGCCCGAAGAGGATTCAAAGACCATCAAGGTCGATCAGATACGGCAATTGATTGAAACCATCAGCTTAGCGAGTCATCATGGTGGTCACCGCGTCACTCTGGTTTTTCCCGCCGAGGCGATGAATACGGCGGCTGCCAACAGTCTGCTGAAAACCCTCGAAGAACCACCCGCACAGAACGTCATACTGCTGGTCAGCCATCAGCCCGCTGTATTGCCTGCTACCATTCGTAGCCGTTGTCAGCGTCTTAACATGGCACTGCCGGACCTGCAACAGGCGGTGACGTGGTTACAACAACAAGCAATCACCCTGGGAGAGAAGACCACTGAGCTGCTGACCACAGCACTAAAGCTGGCCTACGGTGCACCTTTGCTTGCCCTGGAGTGGCTGAACAGTGGTCGTACACAGTTGTATACCCAGGCCTTTGAAGAATTTATCCGTATCGCAGAAAATACCGCTTCACCCTTGAGTGTGGCCCAGACATGGCTAAAGGCCGATCAACGTATGCCGATACAGTGGCTATATTGCTGGCTGGGCGATCTGATTCGACTCAAGTCGTGCCCGGAAGCGAGCCTAACTAACCAGGATAAACGATTGGCCTTGCACAAACTGGCACAGCAGGTAGACTTACACGACCTTTTTGCATTACTGGCAAGTGTGACCGAGGCACTGCGGGGCCAGGGTACGGCATTAAATGAGCAGTTAATTTATGAATCGATCCTTATGCGCTGGGCAACAATGCCCCTGCGCGTGAAAACGAGCACAGGAACCCCATGAGCATGGATTTCACTCAGAATTTGGCAGCAAAAAGGCAGGGAATCCTATCGTTGACCATCAAGGACAAGAGCGCCTTGTATGCGGCCTATATGCCGTTTGTGAGAAACGGCGGCCTGTTTATCCCAACCAACAAAACCTATCAGTTGGGTGACGAAGTTTTTATGTTGTTGACCCTGATGGATGAAAAAGAGAAATTGCCAGTCGCCGGTAAAATTATTTGGATTACCCCCAAGGGTGCGCAAGGCAACCGTGCTGCCGGGATTGGTGTGCAATTTAGTAATCAAGACGGTGGCGGTGCGCGCACCAAGATTGAGACCTACCTGGCGGGGGCATTGAAGTCTGACCGTCAAACACATACCATGTGACATCAGTAACCAATTCCTGGTTACGAGGCACCGTACACAACCTATCCGCTCATGCTCGTTGATTCTCACTGTCACCTAGATCGGCTTGATCTTGCCCCTTATCATGGCCAGCTGCGTGGCGCCATTGACGAGGCGCAGCGGCAGGGCGTCTCACATATGTTGTGTGTCAGCATTGATCTCGAACATTTCCCCGCTGTGCTGGCTCCGGCGAATGACTATGTTAATATTTTTGCCTCGGTAGGTGTCCACCCCAATGAACGCGATGGCCAAGAGCCGGACGTCGATACCTTGGTGACCCTGGCACAACACCCCAAGGTTGTTGCCATCGGTGAAACAGGGTTGGATTATTTTCGCAGTGAGGGTGATCTGGAGTGGCAACGACAACGCCTTCGCACGCATATTACCGCCGCCAAACAAACACAGAAACCCCTGATTATCCATATGCGAGATGCAACTCAGGATACCTTGCGGATCATGCGTGAAGAACACGCCGATAGCATCGGTGGCGTCATGCACTGTTTTACCGAAGATTGGGAAACCGCGAAAGCGGCATTGGATCTCAACTTTTACATTTCGTTTTCAGGCATTGTCACCTTTAAAAGTGCCACCACGCTACAGGAGGCCGCCAAACGTGTGCCGCTGGATCGCATGCTGGTGGAAACCGATTCGCCGTATTTAGCACCGGTGCCCTTTCGTGGCAAGAGCAATCAACCGGCGTATGTGCGACAGGTGGCGGAATTTATTGCGCAACTACGCGCTACAAATTTAAATGAAATTGCTGAGGCAACAACCCAAAACTTCTTTCGGTTATTTCGCAGCGCTAACCCATAAGGCTAAAACAACCCGAGTCCATTTATGCCAGATCAGCCGGCATGTTTTGTAAGCCACTGTCTAATACCAACGCTTCGTAACCAAACACATGCAACAGATAGGCGGCGCATGCGCTACGTTGGCTGTTATCGCAATAAACAACAAAGGGATGATTATTGGGTAGGGCATTCATACAATCGCGTAACATTGGTAATGGTATGTGTAAACTCTCCGGCATAGCCCAGCGATTACGTTCTTCATCGTTACGCACATCCAACCACATCGCACCCTGTTGCACAAGCTCCACCGCATTTTTATAAGAGATGGTTTTTACCACCGGTGTTTTCAATAAATCATTGAAGTCACTTCGTGATAACCGTAGCAACGCGCCATCACTGGTCATTTGAATCGTGGCATTACGCGGTTTTTCACTGAGCAGCGCTTCTTCACCAAAACCCTGACCTGGTCCTAATTCCGCAATCACTCTCAGGCCTTCTTCTGGATTACTGGTGCGTAGTACGGCACATTGCCCCGATTTGATCAAATAATAATAGTCACCGTCTTGATCCTGGCGAAAAATAATTTCGCCTTTGCGCACCGGTAAGGGCTGTAACTTTGTAAACATGATTTGGATATTGATCGGTGGTACTCGCTGGAATATCTTCGCTTGCAAAATCGTGGTCATCCAGTCATTGTCATCGCTATTACTGGTAAATTCATTGATCTCTTTGACGGTATAACCGGTGCGGTTGTCCCATGAAACAAAGATGTCTAATAAATCACGGTCAATCTGAATAATGGCGATAGTGGTTTTGGCAATCGCGGTGAAATGACGTGGTTGATGTGGGTCAATGGGTTGGCGTGCCTGAGGCGTTGCGGCGTGAATTATCGTATGCGCTTGATTGACAATCAGTTCGATCTCGCCATCAAGTAAATAAACCACCTTACTACAAACCTCAC
>JANNJI010000530.1:0-9480 GCA_031405795.1 Gammaproteobacteria bacterium | reverse complement strand
GGAACACCTGCACGTCCAGACCCGCGACCCGGAGGCGTTCGCCGAGAAGGTGGACAACGTCGGGGCGATCTTCCTCGGCCCGTTCACTCCGGTGGCCCTGGGGGACTACGCGGCCGGGCCTCCTAGTTTGAACGATTCTATTTATTTGGGCAATCACAGCACCACAATGACTATTGTTGACATTACCACCACCTGCTTGCCGCCGGGGCCAGCGGAGGCCTACGACATGCAGACCAGCGCCGAAACTTTTGCTCGGCTGGGGGAGTGGCTGCCACAGTATGGCGATCTGATCCAGATCAAACCCGTTACGCGCAAGAATCCGGCATTTCTTATAAATCACCCAGATTACTTAAAACAGGTGCTGGTCAGCAATAACACGAATTACCACAAAGGCGTGGGATTCGAGCGGGTTAAGATGTTATTAGGCAACGGCATCATCGTCAGTGACGGACCCTTCTGGCGTCGACAGCGGCGTATGGTGCAACCGGCTTTTGATCGCAGTGTGATTGCATTGATGAGCGAACAATTCACACGGTTAAACCTGCGCCTGCTGGATAAATGGCACGCCATTGCCGGGCAACACGGCACGATCAATATCACCGCGGCAACCAATGACTTGGCCCTGGATATTATTTTGTACGCCATTTTTAGCGACGATGTCGAACGGATAGTTGCCGCCAACGGCGGCAATCCCTTTGCATTCCTGGTTGCCGATACCAGTCGGGATCTGAAATTGGTCGTCAAGTTTCGTGCGCTGACCAAATTGGTGGCAGAGGTTATAACGCAGCGGCAACAGCGCGGGGAGGTGCTACAGGATTTTCTCGGCATCATGATGGCTGCGCGCGACAAGGAAACGGGTGTGGCGATGCAGAACAAGGAATTGATAGATGAAATCATGACCTTGATCATTGCCGGATCTGAAACCAGTGCGACCACCATGAACTGGACCTGGTATGCCATTGCGCAATATCCTGACGTCGCGGCGCAGTTTTATGCCGAGATCGACGCGGCGAGTTATAAAGAGGCACCATCCTTTGAACATATTGCAGAATTAAATTACACCCGCCAGGTTGTCGAAGAGGTCTTACGGATTTATCCGCCGGTGTGGCTCTATTCACGCAAGGCCTTAGGCGAAGACAAATTGGGAGAGTTTAATATCCCGGCGGGCGCGGATATCTTTATCTCACCGTATTATTTACACCGTCATCAGGCGTTCTGGCCCAACCCGGAAAAATTTGATCCCACACGTTTTACGGAGGCGGGGATCAAAGCCCGTCATAAACTCGCCTATATTCCTTTTTCCGCCGGACCGCGGCGCTGTATCGGCGATTTTTTTGGTACGGTCGAGGCGCAAATGCATTTTGGTCTAATGGGACGGCACTTTCAAATGAAATACCAGGGCCCAACATCACCGGAACTGG
The DNA here is from genome assembly GCA_031405795.1 of Gammaproteobacteria bacterium. Taxonomy (GTDB): domain Bacteria; phylum Pseudomonadota; class Gammaproteobacteria; order UBA6429; family Thiohalophilaceae; genus JACQBC01. The sequence continues at coordinate 8,059 of JANNJI010000530.1, read as the reverse complement.
CACCTGAGATCAACTTACGCAGTAAACAACCACTCATTATGCGCATAACAAAAAGATAATTATGATTACTTATATGACACTACCCGAAGCCTTGTTGGCACAACGCAGGCATGATGGTCATGTCACCTTTATTGAAGGTAAACATGATCATCGTCGTTTGTCTTACGAGGATTTATATCAACGCGCCTTAATGATGTTGTACGATTTTCAAGAGATCGGCGTACGTGCCGGTGATCAACTGATTATTCTACACAAGGACAACCAAACCTTTGTCGAAGGATTCTGGGCGTGTTTGTTAGGCGGCATTGTCCCCGTGCCAGTGGCCGTGGGTATCAGCGATGAACACCGCGCCAAGTTGTTCCGGATTTTTAATAAACTTGAGCGACCGTATTTGTTTACCAGTGAAGACAATCTGGAACGGTTAGCCAAGTATGCCGAACATCATAACCTCCACGCGTCCTTTATCGTGGTACGCAGCAAGACTGTAATCACAGATTTACTCGAGGATCACGATCAGCGCGCATCCATGCATACAGTACACGCAGATGATGTGGCATTTATTCAATTCTCCTCCGGCTCCACCAGCGAACCCAAGGGTGTGGTACTGACCCATCGCAATATCATGACCAATCTCAACGCAATTGCGATGGGTGCTGCCTACACGCCGGTTGACGTCAGTTTAAGCTGGATGCCCTTGACCCATGACATGGGCCTGTTGGGGTTTCATCTGAACATGATTGCCGTGGGCATGTCGCAATGTTTAATGCCGACCGATTTATTCAGCCGTCGTCCCTTGTTATGGTTGGAGAAGGTGAGCGAACTCAAGGCAACGATTACCTGTTCGCCTAACTTTGGCTATAAACACTATTTAAAGGCGCTGGGCGACAAAACCCTCGACGGTATAAATTTATCTCAGGTGCGGGTAATTTATAATGGTGCTGAACCGATCTCGGTGGAACTTTGCGAACAATTTTTGACAGCATTAGCACCTTATAAGTTACGGCGCGAAGCGATGTTCACCGTGTACGGTTTGGCCGAGGCCACTTTGGCGGTGGCATTTCCGCCGGTTGGGAAACCCTATCGTGCCTTGTATGTTAATCGGCAACACATACGCATGACAGAGAAAGTCACCTTTATCACAGCCGATAACCCCAATGCCATTGGCTTCGTCATTGAAGGTGGCCCCGTTACCGACATGCAAATCAAGATCACAGATGAAGATAATCAGCCGTTGTCTGCGCTGGCGATTGGCCTGGTGCAAATCAAAGGACCCAGTGTCACGCACGGTTATTACCAGGATGAAGAAGCCAATCGTGCCGCGCTTACCGGGGACGGCTGGTTAAACACCGGCGATCTGGGTTTTTGCAATGAAGCTGGTGAGCTGGTTATCACCGGCCGTTACAAAGATATTATTTTTGCGCATGGCCAAAATTATTATCCGCACGACATCGAGGCGGTCGCATTGCAATTGCCGGAATTGGAACTGGGTAAAGTCGTTGCATGTGGCGTGCGTCGTCCGCAACACGATGCGGATGAACTGGTGATATTTATATTATTCCGTGCCGATCTAAAAGATTTTGTCGGCGTAGTGCGCGACGTCACACGCCATATTAATGAACAAACCGGGTTGGAAGTCAGTCGCGTGATCCCGGTGCAACGCATTCCCAAAACCACCAGTGGCAAACTACAGCGAGGCTTGCTGGGGGATGCCTATTTGGCGGGGGAATTCAACGTGCCGCTAACCGAGTTGGAGCATGTCCTGACACTTGCTCATGCGCAGCAATACGCGGGTCTGAGTGTGACTGAACAAAAGCTTAAATCTATTTTCGAAAAGAGCGTGCAAGACAAAGACCTAACAGTACAGGATAATTTTTTTGAGATGGGTATCAGTTCGTTGACGCTGACTGAAATCCATCAGACGATAGATGATACTTATCCTGGTATTGTCGACATCACTGATATGTTTGAATATCAGACCTTGCGGGAGTTAGCCGGTTTTATTGATTCGAAATCAAATACACACCAATAATAATTAACAATATACTTCGGAAACGGCAGAAAAATAATGATGAATATATGTAGTCCATTTGCGGTTTTGCTGCTTGCAGCATTGACAACAACCGTGTACGCCGAACAATCGGTTACGCCGCCGGATGCTGCCATAACACCGGTAGTGCAACCACAAGCTGCCGATCGCCCGAGCGCACTTGATGAACGTCTCGCCGATGAGCGGGCGATTCGTGCAACACATTTTTCACTTATTACGCACAAACCGAATTACATGGTCCTGAGTTACAGTAGTCACCAAAATGAATTAATTGAAGCACTGGATGCGGCGGAGCTGAAATTCCAAATCAGTTTCAAGGCGAACATTGTCGATGATGTGTTCGGTGGTGCATTGGTGTTTGGTTACACACAACAATCCTATTGGCAGGCATTTAATACGGAGATATCCAGCTCATTTCGTGAAACCGATTATGAACCTGAAATCATGTGGGTGTTCACCCGGCCGCGCCAAGCCGATAGTCTGGTGACGCGTGAGATCGTTGTGGGTTTTTCACATCATTCCAATGGTGGCAACCAACCCCAGTCGCGCAGCTGGAATCGACTATACGTAAATTTTATTACTGAATACGATGATTTTTATTTGAGTTTCAAACCCTGGTATCGTATTCCGGAGCCCGAGAAGACTTACCCGACTGATCCGACGGGTGATGATAATCCGGATATCAGTCGCTACATGGGTGCATTTGAATTAACTGCGATCTGGGCTCGCCATGACCATCAACGAGTTGGTCTGATGTTACGCAACAACCTGATTTTTTCCGACAACCGCGGTGCGGTGCAGATTGATTGGAGCTATCCTATCAAGAGCAAACTCAAAGGTTATGTTCAGTATTTCAACGGCTATGGCGAAAGTCTGATTGACTATAACTATTCGGTTAGTCGGCTAAGTGTCGGCCTTATGTTGAATAACTGGTTATAGAAACCTTTGCCTCTATTTTGCGTACCACCATGGATATGTTACAAATAAAATGTTTAGAGTTTTTTTACTCAATCGTATCAATACCGCCTGGCATGTCATGAATCCGCAATTACCGATTTCTTGTTATGAATGATGTACATTACTGCGGCAATCCCGCAGTGCGTTGACGCTGGCGGCGCTGGGTGTGGTCTACGGTGACATCGGTACCAGCCCACTTTACGCCGTTAAAGAAACATTTAACCCCCGCAATGGCATTCCACTTACCGTGGAGACGATTCTCGGCGGTATTTCCGTGATCTTCTGGTCGCTGATGGTGGTGGTGTCGCTCAAATACGTGACGCTGATTATGCGTGCGCATAACAAGGGTGAGGGCGGTATTATGGCGCTGCTGGGTTTTGGCTCGTCTTCTGCGATGGCATCCGCTTACGGTGTGGCGGTTACCGGCACGATGCTGGTGACCACACTCTTGACCTTTGTGGTGATTCGCTACCATTGGGGCTATAACCTGCCACTATGTATCGTGGTAACCGGTGCCTTTGTGGCAGTGGACATCGCGTTTTTTTCATCGAGTCTGCTGAAGATTGTGCAGGGTGGTTGGTTCCCGCTGCTGCTTGGTTTTGGCGTGATCATGCTGATGTTGACTTGGCAGCGTGGTCGCGAAATGCTCTATCAGCAATTAAGCACCTCAGGCATTCCACTGCGGGTGTTTTTGGAATCGTTGTTGCAGCGCCCACCGCAACGTGTGCCTGGCACCTCGGTATTTCTCACTGCTACGCCGGATGCCGTGCCACATGCCTTGCTGCATAATCTCAAGCACAACCGCGTACTGCATGAGCGTGTGGTGTGTCTCACCGTCATCATCAAAGAGGTACCCTGGGTATCATTCAGCGAGCGTGTTGTGATCGAATCACTGGGTCATGATTGTTGGCAGGTGATTCTGAATTTTGGGTTTAAAAACCGCCCCGATGTCACCCAATCGTTGACCGAGTTGTGTCCGGCACAGGGCCTGGATTTCGATATGTTGCAGGCATCGTTTTTCTTAAGCCACGAGACGGTGATCCCGGTTGCGCATAAAGACAGCGGCATGGCGATGTGGCGCGAACGGCTCTTTGCCACCATGGCAAAGAACGCTGGCAGTGTGGTGGAATATTTCAACATACCCACCAACCGCGTGATTGAGCTGGGTACGCAGGTAGAAATATAGTTAATCTATCAGGGCATTTTTCCTTAATATAACTAAATCCCCCTTTTTCAAAGGGGGAGGCCGATGCGGTGCACTGTTGTTCCACTCTTTGCAACACAGGAGCGAACATGCTGTTGTTTTTTAGTATGTCGGCGCACCGCGCCCTATCATTTTGATCAAGAACCGGTAAAATAAGCATCGTCCATTTTAAAAAAGCTCAACTCCTTATGTCTGTTCGCACCCGATTCGCCCCCAGTCCCACTGGCTATTTGCATATTGGTGGCGCCCGTACCGCCTTGTTTTCCTGGCTGTATGCACGCAAGCACGGTGGCACGTTTATCCTGCGTATTGAAGACACCGATCTGGAACGATCCACGGCCGAATCCGTTAATGCCATACTGGAAGGCATGGCCTGGTTGAACCTGGATTACGACGAAGGCCCGTTTTATCAAACCAAGCGTTTTGACCGCTACAAGGAAGTCATTGCGCAACTTCTAAAAGAAGACAAGGCCTACCACTGTTATTGCTCCAAAGAAGAACTGGAGGTGATGCGCGAGGCACAGAAGGCGCGCAAGGAAAAACATCGTTATGATGGTCGCTGTCGGCACCGTCAGGGTTCACCACCGGTGGGCATACAACCTGTGGTGCGCTTTAAAAACCCGATTGAGGGTGACGTGGTAGTCAACGATGTCGTGCGCGGCAACGTGGTATTTTCAAATGGCGAACTGGATGATTTGATCATCGCACGTTCGGACGGTTCACCTACCTATAACTTCACAGTGGTGGTGGACGACTTTGACATGAAAATTACCCATGTGATTCGCGGTGATGACCATCTGAATAACACCCCGCGTCAGATTAATATTTTAAAAGCGATCGGCGCACCCATTCCTGTCTATGCGCACCTGCCGATGATCCTGGCGGAAGATGGCGCCAAACTTTCCAAGCGCGTCCATGGCGAATCTGTCAGTGTGGTTCAATACCGCGAAGAAGGCTATTTACCCGAGGCCTTATTGAATTACCTGGTGCGGTTAGGCTGGTCGCACGGTGACCAGGAGATTTTTACGCTTGACGAATTGGTACAGTTGTTCGACATTACAGACATCAACCACACTGCTTCGAGTATTAACAAAAGTAAATTATTGTGGGTGAATCAACATTACATTAAAAACACCGCAGCTGAACACATCGCACGGCATTTAAGTTATCACTTTGCCAAACTGAATATTGATCCCAGCAACGGCCCCGATTTACTGGAAGTTATCAAGGTGCAGCAGGAGCGCTGCAAGACACTCACGGAAATGGCCGACAGCAGTGTGTGTTTTTATCGGCAATTTGATCAGTTTGATGAGGCCGCAGCGCAAAAACATTTCAGCAAAGATCTGGCACCGGTGCTCACCTCGATCCGTGACCAATTAAACACCCTCGAACCTTGGGATAAAACAAACTTGCATACGGTGATTGCCGAGACGGCGGAAGCTTTTGCGATGAAAATAGGTAAGGTCGCGATGCCGTTGCGTGTGGCGATTGCCGGTGGACCCGTATCCCCTTCGATCGACGCAACGTTATGGCTGGTAGGCAGGGAAGGTTGTATTACACGTCTGAATATGGCATTGGCATACATCGCCAAGATGGCATAAAGGTAACGGCTAACCCGTGGTGTCGGCCTGATGGTTGACCCAACGACCAATTAATTTGCAGTGGCGTGGCCGCAAGAATATTACATACTGGGATGAAAGCATGACTGACACAGTGATACCCACCAATTTCATTCGCCAGATCATCGATGGTGATCTGCTGGCAAATAAAAATAACGGACGTGTAGTAACACGCTTTCCGCCTGAACCCAATGGTTATTTACATATTGGCCATGCCAAGTCCATCGTCTTGAATTTTGGCATTGCCCAGGATTACCAGGGCAACTGCAATTTACGCTTTGACGATACCAACCCGGAAAAAGAAAACATTGAATTTGTTGAATCCATTAAACACGACGTGCAGTGGCTCGGATTTCAGTGGACCAATTTATTTTACGCCTCCGATTATTTTGACAAGCTGTATACGTTTGCCGTCGATCTGATTACACAAGGCAAGGCCTATGTTTGTCACTTAAACGCCGACGAGGTTCGTGTCTACCGTGGCACTTTAACCGAACCGGGTAAACCCAGTCCGTATCGTGATCGCAGCGTGGCAGAAAACCTGAAGCTATTCGAACAAATGCGCGCTGGGGTATTTGAAGACGGGGCGTGTGTATTGCGCGCCAAGATCGATATGAGTTCGCCGAATATCAATCTGCGTGACCCGACGCTGTATCGCATTAAACGTGGTGCCGTGCATCATCAAACCGGCAACAAATGGGCGATCTACCCCATGTACGATTATACGCATTGTATCTCCGATGCGTTGGAAGGTATCACCCATTCATTGTGTACCCTGGAGTTTGAAGATCATCGGCCCTTGTACGACTGGTGTTTGGATCAACTTGCCGTGCCGTGTCATCCACAACAAATCGAATTCTCGCGTTTGAACCTGGAATACACCGTGATGAGTAAACGCAAATTAACCGCGCTGGTGCAAGACAAACACGTCGAAGGTTGGGATGACCCGCGTATGCCGAGCATCGCCGGATTGCGCCGTCGCGGTTACACACCACACTCACTACGCGATTTTTGTCATCGCATCGGCGTCACCAAATCGGATAACCGCGTCGAGATGGGCGTGTTGGAAAATTGTATCCGCGAAGATCTCGACCGCACTGCACCACGACGCATGGCTGTACTCCATCCGCTCAAGGTAGTGTTGACCAATTATCCGCACGACAAAGTTGAACAATTACCGGCATCTAATCATCCTAAAGATGAGACCCTGGGTACGCGTCAGGTGCCGTTTTCCCGTGAGTTGTACATCGATCACAATGATTTTACCGAAACTCCACCCAAGGGCTATAAACGTTTGGTACCCGGTGGGGAAGTGCGCTTGCGTAATGCGTATGTAATCCGTGTGGATGAAGTGATCAAGGCCGCACACGGTCAGGTGATCGAGCTGCGTTGTTCCGTGGATCTCGACACACTCGGTGTCAACCCGCAAGGTCGTAAAGTTGCAGGGGTGATTCAGTGGGTCTCCGCCGCACACGCGATCAGTGCTGAAGTACGTTTATATGATCGTTTGTTCACCCATCCCACACCCGATAACACCGGAGATGACAAACCGTTTACCGCGTACATTAACCCCGACTCATTACATGTCTTGTCGAACTGTTATTTAGAACCCAGTTTGGGCGAGGCCCGCGCCGGGGACAGTTTTCAGTTTGAACGTGAAGGGTACTTTTGCCTCGACAGTGGCACGAACCAAAATACACGGGTGTTTAATCGTACTGTGACCCTGCGCGATACCTGGGCCAAGGCCACGAAATAGCTCAGCAGTTAACGCCTTGAAATACAACAATAAAATTCCAGCGACCTGCACCGCTGTTGTTGACAGCCCGGCATGACTCGCGTAGAGTTCGCCTTCCGTTTTTCGGGGCTATAGCTCAGCTGGGAGAGCGCTTGCATGGCATGTAAGAGGTCGCCGGTTCGATCCCGGCTAGCTCCACCAACTTCGCCAAAGGGCCAGATGTTCCGGCCCTTTTATTTTTGATATGAGGCGTTTTGGACGGATTGCGTTGTACATTGGCATCGCCTTGATTGTGGTGGGAATGCTGGTGGGATTCACGGTGATGTTTATCAACCGTGATAACAGCGCAATAGGATGGTTGGGTTTAGTCCCAATCGGCTTTGTCAGTGTGCTTACAGGGTTGGTCGGGATCCTGTTAAGCGGACCCAGTGACAAAGATAAGTAGGTTTTGCAAGTCTGCGTCCCCATCGTCTAGCCGGCCTAGGACATCGCCCTTT
>JANNJI010000529.1:0-3333 GCA_031405795.1 Gammaproteobacteria bacterium | reverse complement strand
GTTGTGGGCGGCATTCACCGAAGTCGCGCAGCTGTTCGACACAGGCCAGACCCGCGATGCCATCCATCTGCGGCCATTTGGCGTGATCATTTTTCTGACCCTGGGTCTGGCGGTATTTGACCTGGGCAAAACCATCCTCGAAGAAGAAGTGCTCATGCACAAAGACATTTTCCGCCACAGCTCCACACGCCGCACTATCACGCGCTTCGTCGCTGCAATTTTGATCGCCGTGTCGATCGAGGCACTACTGCTGATGTTCAAGGCGGCACTTGGCCAAGGTGAAGGCATGCTGTCTGCTGTGTGGATGATGTTTACTGCCATCGGCCTGCTGGTCGGACTGGGCATTTATGTTTTCCTCGGCGCCCAGGCAGAAGTCGCACTGCTCAAGCAACGCGGTGCGAGCCGTTGACAGGAAATATGCAACAATCATTGCACCCAGCAAGGGCGATGTATAACGTTTAACAGCATACGGCAATCTGAAACAGCCTTTTCTTTATATCAATAATAAGGCAAAATCATCCCCTGAAAAAAATGAGTGGGTCGTTCGGATATAAAAATTGATTACCAACACGCATATATATCCTGTTTTCAATAATCCGGTTAGAACCTATGACTACCAACGATAACATCTGCTGTGCAGAACACGGTGAAGCCATCGCCACCTATATCTGCGGACATTTGGCCAAGAACCCTGCACAACAATGGTTTTGTGACTTTCCTACTAAAGAAATTTCGTGGCCAGACGCATGGTGTTCCAAATGCAATGCAGCGTATTTGCAGGAAAAGGAATGGAACGACAAAAACGAAGATTGTCTTGATCTGCAAATAATCTGCAATCATTGCTATGAATCCGCTATCGCCGCAAGTATTGACTCGCCAACCGGTCATGTCCTCGAAGCGTGGATTGATACCGTGACCGCATGTCACGAGGCATTAACCAAGAAACAAGCGTTGCTCGAAGCTGATTTTTCCCTCTCCACACATAAGCGTTACGACTACGACCAATCAACCGCTACCCTTGTTTTCTCAAATAATGGTGTACCTGCCGTCATCGCAGAAATCGAACTCATCGGTTCCATTTCTACAATTAGCAATACCTGGCTTTGGTCATGGGCGAATTTTTATAATCTTCCCAAGGTGAGAACCCGTATCAAAGCAATTCGCGACTTTGGGGAAGAAAAAGGTTTCACCCGGTTGACAGTGCCAAAATGGAATGCCGACAGTATCGATGGTTGGGAAGTGTCGGGCATTGCCACGCAGGTACTTGATGCACACGGAGTATATCGCACCCCTACCGCTAACGGATTTCTCTATATGGCAATCACTCACATACGGCACGCCCCGTGAGTTCGGGACTTGCGTTTAAGCGCGGTGCCGATGAACAAACCAGTCTGGACACATCAACCATTTGAAGAAATGTAGAGGCACGACAATCATGAAGTTTTTCCACTGCCACATTAAACCATAAAGGATTACCTGTTTGGCTGAACCACTCAAGAATCAATTTGGTAGTGCGATTCCCAGCAAGATTGCCGGGATGATCTCCGCCGTGTTTCCCGAATTTAATCGGACTGCCTTTATTAAAGAAACTTTACACGGATATGCCGCACTTGATCTGATGCAACGCGCATGGAAAATAGCGCGAACACTGCGTCGTTACCTGCCGGATGATTATGAGGCCGCCGTTAAAATACTGATAACCTCCCTCGGCCCAAAATCCGAAAAAGCCGAAGGACTGGGGATGGCCCCCTTTCTTTATCTGCCGCATACTTTTTTTGTCGCTGAATACGGCCTGGATCACTTCGAGGTTTCGATGCTTGCTCAATACGAATTGACGCAGCGATTTACCGCCGAGTTCAGTATTCGCCGGTTTCTGGAGCAACACCCCGCTGCAACTCTCGCACGTCTCAAAATATGGGCGCATGATCCCAGTGAACATGTGCGACGGCTGGTCTCCGAAGGCACTCGTCCACGTTTACCGTGGGCACCGCGCCTGCGTGCGTTTCAGAAAGACCCCCGCCCGGTGTTGGCGCTGCTTGAATTGTTAAAGGATGATCCCTCGCTGTATGTGCGCCGCTCCGTGGCGAATAACTTAAATGACATTGGCAAAGATCACCCGTCGCTACTCATCGATACCACACGCCGATGGTTGTGTAATGCAACGGGGGAACGACGCTGGCTGGTCAAACATGCGTTACGTTCCGCCGTGAAACGCGCCGAACCTGCCGCGCTGGCAATATTGGGTTTTGGCAAAGACGCCAACGTCACCGTGAGTAAAACGCGCATCACCCCCATGCGTGCAACAATTGGGGACTCAGTGATCGTAACCTTTGCAATGACAAGTAAAAGTTCAAAGAAACAGCGCGTACTGGTGGATTTACGTGTTCATTTCATCAAAGCCAATCGCAAGCCCAGCCCGAAGGTTTTTAAGTTGAAAATTATTGATCTCGCACCCCACGAGACGATACAGATGAGAAAAACGATATCGTTAGCGGAAAAAACAACACGAAAACACTACCCTGGGACACACAAGGTCGAGGTGGTGTTGAATGGCGTCGCGCAACCGCTGGGTAAATTTGAACTGTTATAAAAAACGTGAGGATGTCATGAGTAATCGATTGGTACGTAGTGTAACTAAAATTCTTATTGTCGTTGCTGTCAGCATTGTTTTGTTTATTGTCCTTATACCGCTCATCTCAATGGTGATTGATAAAGGCCTCGGTTCATTGTTTATCCTGATAATGCTGGTACTTTTCATTGTTGGCGTTATTATTGACAGACTGATAAAAAGTAAACGTTAAAATCAATTATAGACGGAAGGGTAAAATATTTAACTCTGCCAGGGATGATCGAAAGACCATCCCCGGCAACCACCTTCCACCGTTAATCGTTAGCGTCGATAATAATGCCGGTTACTGCCATCGAAACGTTGCGTTTGCAGACAACAGTGCTTAAAACCGGCGGCCAGAACCGCAGGGACAGGGGTCATTGCGGCCGAGCTTTTCCAGCAGTGCCTTATCACCATGCACGATGCGATTGCCACGTTTAACCTGTGTTTCAGATGGATAACCGTTACGCCGTTTACTCATGGTTTGGAAAGCTCGCGGTTTCCTGGGTTTTGTTTTTGCGTTTCATGGTACACCTCCTGTTAATATCCATTTACTGCTTATTTAAATAATCTGAATTAACCCTTTACACACACCACCTGACGCAAGGTATGCACTACTTCCACCAAGTCGTTCTGGTTCGCCATGACGACATCGATGTCTTTGTACGCACCAGGAATCTCATCGATCACGCCCTCGTCCTTGCGGCATTCAATCCCGGCGGTTT
>JANNJI010000528.1:0-2114 GCA_031405795.1 Gammaproteobacteria bacterium | reverse complement strand
CCGGGCGCACCCGGAATCCCGGCAAACAGCGGTGTAATGGCCCTTGCTCACCCAGTAACTCGGTTACGCTTAGCAAAGAAACCTCACTGTGATCGCATGGCGCATTTATGAAGGTACCTGATTATCCCAGACTTCATTGTTTATACATCCTTGTTCTTTGCTCCAGACCAATTGTGCAATATTTTTGAATTTCGCCACGGACATGGCACCGCGCTCACTGCGGCTGGATTTATCCTGTTGTAACGCCTCGGCAATCGCATCACGCGGCGCAAAATATATTTCGATGGAATCGAACGCCTCATTCATGATCACGAGAATGACCGCATCCCATTCTTTATCCAGTTTGAGTTGGCCAATGCGTTGACTACGTTTACCTTCATCGAAAATTGCCCTGCCCTTGATTTGCATGCGCAAACCTTGCCATTCGCCATTCTGACCTATGGCATCATAACCACCGGTTTCTTTTTCCATCGGCTTCAGCTGCAAGGCAACACAGGCATCGTGCTTGGCGATCTCGTTACTGATGGGTAATGACCGACCGGTGGCACGCCGGTAATCCGCAGCGAGTTGACGCGCCTGGGCAATCAGTTTGTCGAGTGCATATATGGACATGGGTTATTTTATCAATGAATTATTCTTGTAATGCATCGATCTTTATCTGGGCCTCACGTGCCCCGGCAAGATCACCGTTACGATTCCGGGCATGGGCGATGATCCGCCAGTTATCAATTTGCAGTTTTTTGTCGCCCTTTGCCAAGACATTGGATTTTTGCGCCAGTCCTGCCGCTTCATTAAAGCGACCCTGCTGCAAACGAATCTTGGCCAGGTAATTCCATAAAATGGCATTCTTGGGTTCAATCCGTACGGTACGTTCCAGTAACACCTCCGCACGCTGCACATCACCTTGCTGGGTCGCGGTCCTGGCCTGTTCGAGCAGGCTTACCACCGCTGGCGAGGTTTGTGCGCCCGGAACAATCATCTTACTTTTGTCCGGGTCCGCCACTATATCCGGGATGATGATCTGTAAGTCGGTCGGCTGTTGTTCCGCCGAGCTCTCAACCGGTTTTGTTTCGCTGACGGTTGTACAACCCGCCAGCGTCAATATTGCAAACACTATCCAGCCATACTGCTTCATTGTGATACCTTTATCTCCAGGTTTTTACGTCGCTTAGTGAAATAAATTCTTAAACCAGTTTTCGGTTTTTTGCACGACATTACCGCTGCAAGAAACGGTTTCTTTTGGTGCCGTACCTTTGAGAAAACCTAAAGCCATCGCGCCCTCGCACCCTTGCTCAGTTAATTGACGAGTCTTTAAATCCACCCAATGCATTTCGTATTCGTCACTGCTCTCGAACGACAGCGATGTAGTAGGCAGTACCGCCATCACGTCGCCCCAGATTTTTAATGCGCCGCTACTACCACTTAATCCGGTTGGAAGATTATCATCAGTGCCTAACCAGACAACGCCAACATGCGATGCCGTGAACCCGGCAAACCAGCTGTCGCGCGTGTCGTTGGTTGTCCCGGTCTTACCGGCAACAAGCAAATTAGTCGGCAGCTGTTGTCGCACTGAACGTGCCGTGCCATGCTCAATGACCTGGGCCAAACCACTATTCAGTACATTTATCAAGGCAGGATCAAAGGTCTTTTCCACCTGGATTGGATAACGACGCAGTGGTTCGCCTTGGGCATTCATTACCTCGCGGATCGCCCGCATCGGGCTTTGAAACCCCCCGGAGGCCAAGGTTTGATACATTTGGATCACTTCAATCGGCGTCATTTCAGCCGCGCCGAGCAAGGTTGAAGGATACGCCGGGACATCACGCTTTATACCAAGCCGGTGCAAGGTATCTTGCAGCGGCGCATAACCGATGTCCAGGCCTAATCGTACCGTCGCCTGATTATAGGATTGAGTCAGGGCATTAATCATCGGAACCGCGCCATGTGACTGGTTGTCGTAATTACGCGGCGACCAGGTTTCATCACTTTTAATCTTAATGGTGAGCGCGGTATCATCGATAACTGACAACCAATTATATTTGCTCGATTGACTCAGCGCAGTTAAATATACCGCCGGTTTCATTAATGAACCAATGGGTCTGGTCGCATCCAGG
>JANNJI010000527.1:0-5131 GCA_031405795.1 Gammaproteobacteria bacterium | reverse complement strand
TATTAAACAAGGTGGACAGGAATTCGGAACAGTTATTTAGGTTATCAACGCTGCTCAGCTCTTACCCTTGCTGGCCGATGGCGGCGCCACCACCGGCTCATTCTTTTTCAGCATTTTTAATTTATTGAGAACACGGGTGGCACGTTCAATATGACTGGCCAGTTGTTCATTAGCCGGATCGAGTTCACGCAAATCATTCCACACCGCCAGCGCATTTTCGACTTCACCTTGACTATAAAGCTTGCGGCCCATTTCGATTCCCTGGCTGATATTATTCGCGATGCGCTCATTCAGCATTTTTTTGAATTGAATAACGGGCGCAAGACTGAGATCTTTAGCGGGAATTTGTTTAAAGAGTTTCTGCGCCTGTTTTAAATTGTTCTCGCCCATGGCCTGCTTTGAAATTTCCAGTAATTCTTCCGTCTGGTTGGATGTGGTACTGGCTTGGCGTTTCCCCAGTAGCTGTTGGACCTGGTCTAAGGCGGCGTGTGACTTACCGCTGGGATATAACTGCTCGGCAATAAGCAAACATTGTTCAGCCAGATCCAATTCATTGCGCTTGATCGAAGCCATACCACACTGAATCAATTCCTGATGAATGGTTTGCACTTCCTCGTCGTACTGTTTCAAAGCGCGGGTTGCGGCACTGTCGTTCGGTGTTGCGCGTGCCAGTTCGCGTTGGATGCCCGCACTTTTTTTCAACCACTGTGCCTTGTTGATGAATAGCTGGTAATGCAGCGTATTTAAATAATGTTCGCGTTGATTGCTGAAATCCAGGTACGCGCTTTCCAGGAGTTTGTTGTCCGGCATTTTATCCAGGCCGTGTTGATACAACTTGTCTGCTTCGTGCCACTGATGATTTTTTGTATGTTGTTGCGCACGCCGCAACATATCGTCAACAAAGGTCCTGCTCAAAGCAAGGATGTGTTGTTTCTTTTTGAGTAACTGGTTGTATTTTACATGTGTCGGGCGAATATATTCGAGAGTGTCCAATGACTTGATGTATTCCTGTTGCGCAACCCACGTGTCGATGCGTTGCTCAAGCTGATCGTCGAAGGTATAAAGAAACGCACAGCCGCCAATGAGTTGTGTCATTGTCATGAGCAGAGCGAGGGATAAAACGCGCAACATCATGCTACTTTGCGGCGGCGGAGAATATCGGCAATGTGCGAATTAATAAGGTCACTATGGCCTGGTTTAATCCCAACGATAACATACGTCGTCACCGGATCGGCAATGCCGCGTAAGCGGATGGATTGGTTACGTTCAGTGATGATACGCTGATCAAGATCCGGATCGTTGGCGAGGAATTCGGTAATGATAATCTGACCTTTGTCGGCGACGGAATGCAGGCGTGACGCCAGATTTACGGCTTCACCTACCACCGTATATTGCATGCGATCCTGTGAACCCAGGTTGCCTGCCAGCATTTCGCCGCTGTTAACACCAATACGGAAATCCACGGTGTACTTACCGGCCTTGGCCCGTTCAATATTGAGTCGTGCCACCAAACGCTGGATTAAAATGGCACAGGCAATGGCATTGAATTTATGATCCGGATCTTCTTCCGGCGCACCAAACACCACCATGGCGCAGTCGCCCATATACTTGTCAATCATGCCACGATATAACCGGCTGGCCGTATCAATATAGGAAAAATATTCATTAAGCATCAGGGCAATTTCTTCGGCGGGCAACCGTTCGGACAGACTGGTGAAACCGACGATATCGGCAAATAACGCCGTGGCGCGCATACGTTTGCCACCTAACTGGATGTGATCAAGGTTTTCCATGATCTGTTTGGCCACCTTGGTGGATACAAAACGCGAAAAAGCGACTTCAACCTGATTTTTTTCCAGTAGACCATTGGCCATGGAGTTGAACGCATTGATCAGATAACCGATTTCATCATTGCGGCGTTGATCAATCCGAAAGGTATAATTGCCGTTATGGATCGCCCGGCTGGCATCCATCAGGTTGGAAATAGGTTTGGTGATACGTTTGCCAACATAATAGGCAGTGACGATCCCGACCAGAATCATAAACACGGTGGCGCCGAGAATAGCATTGACGGTGTCATGAAATGCCTGGCTGAGCGTTGATTTATCGTACGTCACCAGGGCGTGACCCGCGATGGTTTTCTGATAACGAATCGGCGTGATAAATGAGATCAGATCCAATGGTCTGCCGGATTGATCATAATCGATCCATTCAATGGAATAATTGGTGGCATCAATCGCGGTGGCACGGTCATATAATTTGGCGACATCCTGGATCGGCAGTTTTCCGGTGTGCGCGAGAAGTTCGCCTTTATGCGAATAGACCACGCCGCCCAGGATATTGTCACTTTTACTGAGATTATTCACCACCACCATCAGGCTCAGAATGTCATCCGATAACACCAACTCTTTGGACGACTCCGCCAGTTGATCGACCATCGCACGGCCAAAGTCTTCGACTTGCTGGCGCAACAGCTGTGATTGGTTGGAGACGATAATCAACCCCAGGATCACCATGCTGGCGGTGATTAACATCGTCAGGACAAATGCCAATTTGTAGGCAATGGGAATATGTCGCGGCAAAAAGCGCTGCAAATGCGCAAACCGGGACTGGCGCACGGCTGCCGCGTCGGTTTGGTGTTGTTGGTTTGACCCAGGACTCGATTCCATTGTTAAAGACTCAGCAAGCTAAAGCGGTTTAGGTGGTTAATTGTTTGATGGTGAGGCAGATGAATGACCCGGCAAATCCCGAAAGCTTTCTATATAATAGCACGGCACTTGGTCAATGTTCTCTACCGGACAGGCTGGCGGTGGGGTTCAAGCGGCAGTTGAGTCTGCTTGGCCAGGATAGCTACTGGGTCACAAATCAAACCTTGTTTTAACTGTGTAAATACGATGAATCAGATTTGCTTAAAGTTTAGTCGGCAGCCCATTGGGAGTTTAGTCGGCAGCCCATTGGGAGTTTCCTGTTGCTGTTCGCGACCCTCTATCTGCAGTTGGGCTTGTGGTGTCTGCTGTTACCGGCGCGACTGAGTGTGGCGGTTTTTGTTGTCCTGGTTGCTCTCTCGCTCCTGGGGATGGTACTGGCGTATAAATCTTCCCCGCAAACATTACTGGCCTTGATGCCCGTGCAGCAGCCGGTTGTTGCCATCAGTGCTACGGCTTGGCAGCAGTCCCTCGCACGGCTCGCCCAACAATTACAGATCGCCACGCCGCGTTTGTATAAAACCGTACCGTCGCTGGCCATCGCCTTTGCGCTGGGGGGATCACGGCAACGCACGACGATTGTGTTGGATGAGGAATTTGTGGCGGCGTTAACTCAGCAAGAAGTAGATGCCATCCTTGCACACGAGTTATGTCATATTGCACAGGGCCACACCTGGCAGTTGACCTTGCTGCAAGCCGCGTTATTGCCGCTGTTACTGCCGCTGGCTTTTATTATTGGCGGCAGTGTCGATGTATTGTCGGGGCGCCGCCGCTGGTTTGGTATGACATCACGCAAACTACTCAGCGGTTTGCCCTATGTATTTTTTCCACTGACCAGTCTGGTAGTGATGCGGTTGATGCGGCGTTGGGAATTTGCCGCCGATAAAGCCGCAGCGCAATTGGTCGGTAAGGATAAGATCCTGGCGACCCTGCGTTGTCTGCATGGTGTCTTCATGCCAGAGGCTAATTGGAATCAATTGACGGCGTTTGATCAAAAACGCTTTCGTCGCTTCTATAATTTTTTCTCCACACATCCATCGATCCCGCAGCGCATTACCGCGTTGTGGCGCAGCTAAAAATAACCTTGGGAGGTTTGATGTCGTTAATTCGTCCGTTTCGTGGTGTACGGCCTAAAGCAAAGGATGCCGCTGACGTGATAGCGCCACCGTACGATGTACTCAATACGGAAGAAGCACGGCAACGTGCCAGCGGGCGGCCACGTAGTTTTCTGCACATCTCCAAACCCGAGATCGATCTGCCAGCAGACACCAATCCTTACGATGCCAAGGTCTACGCCATGGGGGCGCGGAATTTTCAGAAATTAATCACGGAAGGGGTGTTGATTCGCGACACCGCACCTTGTTATTACGCCTATCGTTTGATCATGGGGCAGCATCAACAAACCGGCCTGGTGGCTGTCGCCTCAGTGGCGGATTACAACAGCAATCGGATCCGCAAACACGAGTTCACCCGTCCCGACAAGGAAGATGATCGCGTGCGGCAGATTGATGCACTCAACGCACAAACCGGCCCGGTGTTTCTCACTTATCGTCGCAATGCAACGGTCGACGGAATTATTCAGACGGTCAGCAACAATAAACCGGAATACGATCTCACCGCCGATGACGGGGTGCAGCACACATTCTGGGTAATCAATGATGCAACCCACCTGGATACCTTGACCAACACATTTGATGGCATGCATTGTTTATACATCGCCGATGGTCATCATCGCTCTGCGGCCGCTGCGCGGGTGGCGGCAATGCGGCAAGGGCAGGGCAAGGCGGATCACAATGCAGCCTATCAATATTTTCTCGCGGTGATCTTCCCCCGACAACCAAATGCAAATCCTCGCTTACCATCGCGTGATCCGTGATCTCAATGGCTTGAGCGAGGAGGAATTTAAACAGCGCATCGCCCAGGCATTTACCGTAACGCCGCAATCAACAGCGGTTAAACCCCAGCGTGCCGGTGAGTTTGGCATGTACCTGTCCGGTAAATGGTATCGTTTGCAGATCAAACCGGAATGCATTCCACAACAAGACCCGGTGGGTTGTTTGGACGTGAGCTTGTTACAAAATAATCTGATTACTCCGATCTTGAACATTGCCGATCCACGTCGCGATAAACGCATCGACTTTGTCGGTGGCATACGCGGCCTGCCGGAACTGGAACGCCGCGTTAATAACGGTGAAATGAAAGTCGCCTTTGCGCTGTATCCAACTCAATTAACGGATCTCATGGCCGTGGCCGACGCCAACGAAGTAATGCCACCCAAGTCCACCTGGTTTGAACCCAAGCTGGCGGATGGTTTGGTGTCGCATATATTGTATTGACACAGTACAACAGGTATTTATTGCCTACAACTACAGTCGCTTCAGCGACAAACAAGTAGTCGTTCACTGTCGCTGCTGACACACCCTTCG
>JANNJI010000526.1:0-2940 GCA_031405795.1 Gammaproteobacteria bacterium | reverse complement strand
GACCAGGACGTTGGCGGGCTTCATGTCGCGGTGCACGATGCCGAGCGGCTGCCCCTCGTCGCCCGTGCGCCGGTGCGCGTAGTCGAGGCCGCGCAGGCACGAGCCGGCCACGTGCAGCGCCTCGGACGCCGACAGCGGCTGGCAGGGCGCGCGATCGAGCAGCCGCATGAGGTCCACGCCCTCGACGAACTCCATCGTGAGGAAGTACTGGCCGTCCTCGGTCTGCCCGAAGTCGAAGACCTGCACGACGTTGGCGTGCGACAGGCGCACGCCCCAAGGTCTATTTGGGTGTAGTTGTCGGATTTACCATTCTGGGTTATCTCTTAGTTAGTCTGCTGCCACTCATGCTGTTCATTGCATTTCTCAAAATCATCAATAATATCGGCGATGCCAAGACCTGGGCTGATTGGAGTACGCTGTTAATATGGTTGGCCATCGGCGCAGGCAGCGGTTTCATGACTTACTTGATGCTGCGTCTGCACGTTGGCATCCCCAGAGGATTGGGGTTAAAAACCGATAAAGCGCCGCAGCTCTATGAGTTATTGGATGAGTTACAACGGGTCTTTAAGCATCCCAAAATTCATCGCGTGGTCTTGCACGATCAATTCAATCTTGAATTTGTTCCCGTGCCACGTTTTGGTTTACCGTTGCTAACTATCAATGTATTGCACATTGGCCTGCCGGTTTTGCAAGGCTTGTCGCCTGCGCAATTTCGTGCCTTGCTGGCGCGCAAGCTCGGTCAATATTCCATGGCGCACAACCGCTTGACCCATTGGGTGTATCGTTTTCGGCAATATGCCACCCTTTATCAGGCCGCCTATCAAAAACAAAGCCGCGATCAATGGTTTTATCTGCCGTTTAAATGGTTCTTCCAAATATTTGTGCCGATCATCAATGCCGTCACCATCCATGCGATCCGCTTGGACGAACTGGAAGCAGATAACTACGGCCGTGAAATCATGAATGATGACGAATTCGCGGATACCTTGATCCGCTACGAGGTCGCCAATGCTTTTTTACAGGAAAAATTTTATCCCAAAGTCCTCAGTATGTTACACAAAAACCCGCAACAACCCGGCTTCCTGCCGCACAGCAGTATGGCCAAAGTACTGCGCAACGGGCTGACCGATCACGAAGTGGCCACCGCCCTGGAAACATTGATCAAACAGGAACCGGCCTGGGATACACCGCTGCCCGGATTACACACCCGTTTAGATAACATGAGCTACCGCAACTTAACCTTGCCGCCTCCGGTACTTGAAACCGCCGCACACCGCCTCTTAGGCAGTGCGTATGCCCCCGTGGTGAAACTGATGGACCAACAGTGGTTGGCGAAACACGGGATCGCCGCAAAAAAAAACGACCCCCGCAGCAAAAAAACTGAAGCCCCGGTAGACGCGGAACAGGAATTATTCCTGCAATTATCGCAACAAGCCAAGCGCACAGACTTGGATGACAAGCAACTGTGGCAGCTTGCCGCGTTAACAGAAAAATTTGCCGGCAAACCCGCTGCAATTGGTGTCTATCAGCAAATCCTCAAACGCGACGCCACCCATAGCAAAACCTGGTTTGCCATCGGCCGTATTTTGCTATCACAAAAAGATGAAACCGGCGTGAAGGCGCTGGAACGCGCGATGGAATTAGACAATACCTGCAACGCCCAGGCTTGCTGGATGCTGGCGAAATACCATAAAGCCCAAGGCAAAGAAGCCCTCGCCAAACAATATATCGAAAGGGCAGCGCGCTCCAGTGCATCGAGCGCTGCGTAAATCGAAATGACCCGTTCTTTTCACCCTCACTCTGTCGTGTGAATAAATAGTTGCTGAATCAGTGCAACCGTTGCCGCCATATCGGTAACACTGGTGAGGTGGTAACAGTGCGTATTGCTCAATATTTTACTGATACCGCCCATGCCATAATCATCAAATGATTTGGCATTCAACAAATTCTTGAACAGCAGCAGGAAGGCCTCACCCTTGCTTATTTCAGTGATACACGGCATTTGTTCCTGATTATTGAATTTGACAAAAATAAGATGGTCAATTTGGTTGATGTTGCCGGTTTCAAGCTGGTTCTCTGGCACCGGCACCATGTTAAACCTGTGCAGATCGACCGCATTCGGCGGCAATCCATAGGGTGAGTTCAACTCACGTTTCAAATTCACTGCACGCGCAAATGGATAGATTTTCAAACTTTGATCAATGGGAACCAGCTCATCTGACAAATATTTAAATCCGTGCTGCAACAGCCCCCACGTCATACTGGATTTGCCCGCCCCGGACTCCCCCACCACCATAACCGTCTTGTTGTTATAGGTGAGCGCCGCGGCGTGAAAAAACAGAATGCCTTTTGATTTGAGCTGGGTGGAAATAATCAGATCTTTTTCCAGATAAAAGACCACATCAGCCCACTCAGGGCCCTGATATAGAATGGTGTTGCCTGACTGAACCATTATTTCTTCGCCCCGCTGTGACACTTGATACGACAGCACAGGCGCAATGGTGGCGTTGGTTTCAAGATGGGCAAAATTTACTTTCAGAATTCGTTGCAGTTCGCCGCTGGGCGCCACAATTTCAATCGGTATCCCTGCTAGTACGATTTGCATGTGTTTGTTGTCCTCCAAAACAACAAGGCCCCCAACCCAAGTTGGAGGCCTTGCTTAATAAAGAATAACCCAACAACTAAACAGCTAACAACATCATCAATCCCTACGTCTGCGTCTATTGCCTGGGTTGCCGGGTCCCGTGCCAGGATAATCATTCTGGTTGGTATTATGACCCGGCGGCGGCGGATCGATACCATTACCCACACCTTCATTGCCCCTCCTGCGTACGGTAGAGGAAGACCCCGCTGCTGCCATGGTTGGTATCACACTCAGGGTCACAATTGCTGGGGCCACATAAGCTGCCGTCTTTACAAAGTCTCTGCGCTTCATATTGC
>JANNJI010000525.1:0-1525 GCA_031405795.1 Gammaproteobacteria bacterium | reverse complement strand
CCGCCCGCCTCGGTGTATGCCTATCAGAGTGAGGAAATATCTCGCTTCAGTTTTATCGGTACGACGCACCGCATCATCCTGGCAGAGCTTTGGAGAGCACGGGTTATCGATCTCGTCACGCAACAGGACATCCATACTTTTTTATACCCCCTGGGCGGATCGATGGATTTTTCTGAAACGGACAGGGCGGGAAGCCTCTTCGTGCAGGCAAACCACCGCACCGCAGAGGTATGGGATCTGACAACGGGCAAGCAGCTGCGGTCGTTTAAACCGGTGAACAGTAGCAGTGGCAGCCGCAATACACGCTTGTCACCGGATGGCAAAGTCTTGTTTTTTGACAATCGTATGTGGGACGTGGCGACGGCGGAACAAAAAATCGAACTCGCGGATGATCCTCCTACCAACGACGCTGCATTTAGCGCGGATGGCCGCTATTTCGCGCGCGGTGGGCTGTTCGATACACAATGGTTCGATCTGCAGACAAAACAGGTGGAGTGGCTGCCTAATCTGTTGCCTAATGAAAGGAAAACAAGCCAGCTCCAGTTCGGTCGCGGTAACCGCTTGTATCGCAGTTACGGCTGGATGGATGAACTAGCCGTGAGTCCGCTGGGCGACGACAAGACACGGAACACCTTCGACCCCCGTTCGGGGATCGCCTGTTGGGCCTTGTTGCCGGATCACCAGGTCTTCGCCGCGTTGACGGACGGCACGTTGGTCTGGCTCGATGAAGACCTGAAGATCAAAAAACAATGGCACAGCGAGCTGAAAGTAACGGCGTGTTTGCCGGATACGCACAATCGGATATGGTTGGGCACCGAGAAGAGCGGCCTGCTCACGCTCAATCTCGAACAAGGGCGGCTGAAACAGGTATTGCCTTCTACACACTGGATTAAAAGCGTCAAACTCTCCGCGGACGAAAACTACCTGGGCTTACTCCTCAAGCCGTATAAGTCACGCGTTGAAATATATAAAACAGAAGATTTAAAATAATTTGTGCGGCATTCATTCTTTATTGCTGCTATTGTTTTCTTGCTCGCATCTTGCACGGTTACCGAACCGCTCCTCTACCAAGGAACCACTGATTCATCCCCGTCTGCTCCGCTGTATGCCAAGCAGAGGGGGGGCGTATTTGTCTTCCATTTTATCGGTACGACACAGACACAGCATATCATCCTGACGGAGAAGAAGTACGACAAAACACGGATCATCAATGTCGTCACTCAACAGGACATCCATACTTT
The DNA here is from genome assembly GCA_031405795.1 of Gammaproteobacteria bacterium. GTDB lineage: Bacteria > Pseudomonadota > Gammaproteobacteria > UBA6429 > Thiohalophilaceae > JACQBC01. The sequence continues at coordinate 284 of JANNJI010000525.1, read as the reverse complement.
TTTACAAGCGCCAGACGGGTCGGGGTTTTTAAAACGATGTATAAGATCACCCTTTTAAATTAGTTGCATGAATGCCGTTCCCCAAAAAGTTATAAACTGTTTTAATGAGAAATTTTCTTCAGCCCCGGTAATTTATTTTTCGCCGGGCAGGATAAATTTAATTGGGGAACATATAGATTATAACGACGGCTTTGTAATGCCTGCCGCTATTGATAAGGGCATTTATTATGCTGTTGCTGAAAACAACAGCAATGAAATTCATTTTTATGCGCTTGATTATAAAG
>JANNJI010000524.1:0-2939 GCA_031405795.1 Gammaproteobacteria bacterium | reverse complement strand
CGTATAACAAGGTAGATTGCGAACGGTCGTTTATATAACTGTTATGAGAAAAAATAAATTCTATATCGAACTCCTTCAGTATGCGTGTAAGGTGGCCCGACGTACTGATGAAGCTGAAGATCTTCTCCAGACCGTGCTTCTTTCAGCAATTGAGGCTGGTCGTGCCGATATGTCTTGTATTAATAATCGCCGTTGGTTGATTGGTGCGCTGCGAAATCGCGCAGCCTTCGACGCACGATCAGCGGTTAGGCGTCGCAGGCGTGAGAGTTCTGTTGCCGTTTTAGACAACCCACAAGCGGAGAATGACGTATCAGCTACGAATTTTGTTCGTACATTATCACCAAACTTACGAGCTACCGCACTTCTTGCCCTGACTGGACACACCAAAGCAGAAGTAGCATGGCTTCTGCGAATATCAGATTCCGCGCTGCGACAACGCATTGTACAAATCAAACGGTGCTGGCGACATTTCGATGGACGGCATCTGTCAGAACATAGGGGTTTAAAGGGGGGGCTGGCATTTGGCCAGATACGGCAGGCGCTGCTAAAAGCACCTCGTCGCGAGAACTTAATGCTATCCAGTCATGATCCGAGCGGACATCTTTTTATGGTGACCTCACAAAAAGACCTCTTGCGGCAACATTAAGGTGATATCAACTATTAAAGAGGAATGAAACAATGCTGAGTAAAAGTAAGATTGGTGCCATATGCTATTACGTCAACGATATAGGAAAAACGGAAGCTTTTTACCGTGACACGTTAGGGCTGGAAATTCAGAGAATGGAAGATGATAGTGGTGATTGGCTACTAGCTAAAACAGCAAACGAGGTAGAATTGCTCTTTTTCAAGCAAGAATCACGACCAGGAAACTCTCCCATTGTTGTTTTTGCCCTCCCTGAAGGGGGTATCGACGATATGGTAAATGCTCTTTCGGAAAAAGGCGTTACTATAGTTACACCCGTAAGTCATGCTCCAGGCGGGTGGTCAGCTGAAATTGCTGATCCAGACAACCATCATATATCTATGTATCAATCAGACGATGTTCCACGGAAAATCAAATGAACCTGATTTGTAATGAAAAGTAGCACAAATACAGTGCTCATAACAAAAAGCTCAAGCCGACGCGCAAAAAGCGCGCTCGGCTTAGCTTGGCGTTAGGCGTCTCACCCATGAATTTACCTATCCTTCCAACGGACAATCTCTACAAGTTTTTGGCACTCTCTGGCCTAGCCCTGCTTGTTTTCATCGTTGTCATCCCGACGAACCAGATCAACGACATTGAGCTGAAGACTATCGAAGTAAAGACTCAGATTAGCCTCCTAGAGCTAGAAGGTTCAGTGCTCAAGCGTGATGTTGACGTTGCTGGAACAAAAAAGAAGCCAACGGAAGAAAAAGTATTGAAGCTCATGGATCGTCATCAACAATTCAATGCCAAGTTAATCCAGATACAGGGGCAGAGGGAGCGGCTGGCCGCTCTCTCCAAGCAACTTGGTTCTGCGCTCGATCTCATTTGGATCGGCGGCTTTATCGGTTTGGTCATGACAAATGTTGGTTTTTATCTTTGGTATGTCAGAGTGCAAAAGCCAGCTGACATATTGGCGAACAAGCAGCTTGAAGCCAAAGACGCCTAACCTCTCCATTGAGCGGACAGACACCGGCAAGCCAGTGTCTGTCCGCTCATGTCAAACGCTGGGCCTAACTAAGATGCCGCTTCGTCAATTTCGGTTTGAAGAAGAATTGAAAAAATTCCAAGGTGTCAGCCGGCTTGAGCGACTACGTAGCTACTATTTCACGTATAAGCTCCCACGTCAGCCTGAAAACGATCAGTTGCATCAAGCTATTCTTGAGTTACTTGGTCTGAGAAAGAAACTCGGTGTAAGTTCAAGCACCGAACAATCTGGCGCTTCACTTGCGGAGAACCTTACTGCAAGCAGCCTGGAGTTAAAGTTCAAGCAGTTCAGCAATCTTAGCGGTCAGGATAAAGAGATAGTTGGGCATTGCCTAGCTCATTGCCATGTGATGGAAGAAATCGAACATGAGCTTCAAAAATAAGCCCAACCAAGCGTTCAACCGGACGCGGTGGGACGACGGTGCAATATTTTGGTTTCGTGGCCCGCGCCGGTTAACTTCGCGTTATATTTCTCGAAAATAATGAAACTATATAGATACAGACCATTAAGTGAATTTCTATTTAAGGAATTGCTTTATAGTGAGATCTATTTAGCGTCGCCAACGGAATTGAATGATCCTCTCGACTTGAACGGGCAGCTTAATTATTTTTCGGATAGCGAAGATGAGATAAGAGCGCTTGTTCGTTTCATTTTTAAACAAGCGTTTGTATTGTATGGAAAAATTGATTTAGTTTTAATAAAGAATTTGATGAATCAAATGAGCTATGAGAAGCTTGGATTATATATAACTGCCGATTTTTCAAATCGTAATAGTAGCATAGTCACCAAGAGCGATCTGTTTGACATCCTGTCGAGGTTTTATTATGAAAATACTTCTACGGACAATGGGCTAGAAAAAATCAAAGCAGAAGACCTATTTTCTTCCTTATCGAAGTTAAAGTTCTATGATTATCTGCCAGTTTTTGACAACGCAGGTGACGCAGATTTGATGAACCTGTCAAAGTCATACTGGCACCAATATGCAAATGGAATAGAAAAAATATTTCTAGAGAAGTTAAAGCCTTGGGCTGAAGAGAAAGAATGGCGTCTCGTACATGTAGGTTTCCAAGAAACAATGGCAGAAGATCGGATATTGAAATTTAATAGTGGTGCGCTAACTGGGGTATATTTCGGTGCAAAAGCCTCAAAACAAACACAGGCTCGAGTGAGAAATATATTGGAGAACTCTGACAACAACCCTGTATTTTATAAATGCAGCATAGATGGAACACGAGGAATTGGCGTTGAAAAAACATAACAATCGCGTCA
>JANNJI010000523.1:0-1188 GCA_031405795.1 Gammaproteobacteria bacterium | reverse complement strand
GCATCTTCAACCACCAGGCACCGGCAGCGAGCAGTCCTGGCGCATGCTGTTCTATCGCGGCCATGAGATCGGCTGATGTCACTGGCTTAGTCAGATAGAGATCGGTGCCAGCCATGACGCCTTTTACCTTGTCGAACGTTGAATCTTTGCTGGTGAGCATAATGACTGGCACGTGTTTCGTCTGTGGATCGCGTTTGACGGCCTTACATACCTGGTAACCGTTGGCGCCGGGTAACATGACGTCGAGAAAAATCACGTGGTAGGAATTTTTGAGCGCCATTGTAATGGCGTTGTCGCCGCGATCAGTGTATTCAATGTCTATTCCGAGCGGGTGCAGGGTTAAACCCATTTGCCGTTGCAACGTGACACTGTCATCTACTACCAACGCACGCGGACGTATATACACTGTATGCGGCGTCTGCATGCGATACCCCAAATATTAGAGATTAAGGTGCGTTGTTAAGTGCTACGTATCCGTTAACAAAAAGTTGATACTTGCGCTTTTGTGGTATCGGCCTCAGCAGAAAAATTCTTAAATTTTATTAGGGCTTTCCTTATCAGTCGCCACTGAATTTCACGTAACAAATTGAAATATATCAGGTATTATCATTGCTTCTGATGTCACTTCGTCCAGAAAAAGCGGTTTCTCTCCGATTAAAGGTGACAGATTTATTTTCTCAACCCGACTAACGTCGTTAGCTGGAAACCTAACATTTTAATGGCTTTCGGCTCGCACGGCGTTTGGCCGAAATGACGACTCAAGATTGAATCTCGAGTTTTTCAACACATTGCTAGTGCGTGCCTAACATCCCCTTATCCACAATAAATTGAATAATGGTATTCAACCCTTCACCCGTTTTCAAATTGGAAAACACAAATGGCCGCTCGCCGCGCATTTTTTTCGCGTCGCGATCCATCACTTCTAACGAAGCACCGACATGTGGGGCAAGATCGATTTTGTTGATGATCAATAGATCCGACTTGGTGATCCCCGGCCCGCCTTTACGCGGAATTTTTTCACCGGCGGCCACGTCGATCACGTACAAGGTTAAATCCGATAACTCAGGACTAAATGTCGCACTTAAGTTATCACCTCCACTTTCGACAATCACCATATCCAGATTGGTAAAGCGTTCCTGTAATTGCGCCACGGCGGCGAGATTCATTGAGGCGTCTTCGCGGATGGCG
>JANNJI010000522.1:0-1217 GCA_031405795.1 Gammaproteobacteria bacterium | reverse complement strand
CAAGGACCACACCACGGCGCCCAGAAGTCGACAACCACAAAGTCATTGCCTTCAATCGCGTCACTAAAATTATCTTTGGTTAATTCAACGGTTGCCATGGGGGTATCCTCTGCAAAATGGAGGCGCATTTTAGCGTGAGTTGCGGCAAAAAACACCGGCTATTTGCGTAGTGGTGCTAACAAACCCTGCTTGCGATAACGTATGTAATCTGCCAGCACTTGTGCATGATCAAAAGCCAGTGTTGCAGGCAATTGATCCAAGTTAAAGGTCTCCAGGTGCATCGCATCATCCGCCGCCCTGGGTTCGCCGTGTGCACGTGCCACATACACCGCCGTCACGGTATGACCACGCGGATCGCGCGCCGGATGGGAATACAAACCCAACAAGGTGATTAACTCCACCTCCAGCGAGGTTTCCTCCTTGGCCTCACGGATCGCGGCTGACTCCACCGTTTCACCCACGTCGACAAAACCGCCGGGGATTGCCCAGCCATGCGGTGGATGCTTGCGTTCAATCAACACAATTGGATTACCGGGGCGATCAACGAGTTCGATGATGGCATCGGCGGCAATGAGGGGGGTGGTTGGACGTGGCATGGTTGTTTCTTTCTTTCCTACTTTCCCCGCCATTCTTTCAACTTACGCCGATCATGTTTATCCGGCCGCTTGAGTGGGCGCGGGCTGGTCGCCGAACCCAGTAGCTTTTGTTGATCCCGTTGCGTGGCGCGAGTGGCGATGCTCGCAACATCTTCCACATACATCGCCTGCGCCTGTACACCACTGCCGCGTCGATCCGTTACTTGAGTTACGGTGATCGTATAACGATACGGTGGTTTATGAATTTCAATCACATCAGCCAACGCCACGGTGCGTGAGGCTTTGCTGCGCTGACCATTAACATCGACATGACCAGCCGTCACCGCCTCCGCCGCCTGCGAACGTGTTTTATAAAAGCGCGCCGCCCACAACCATTTATCAATGCGTACCGGCGTGGTTGAATCGTCGCGTGTCATCGTTAGTGCAATAAGCGTAAATAAATATAAATGCCGATACTGCTGTCGTAAACAAAAGCCGCAAACGCATACCATGGTTTAACCCGCGCACCGATTAACCCGGAATGATGTAACAAATTCCACCCCGCATGCAATATAAAACCTGCAACCAATAAAACCGGCCACTTCCAAATACTCCACAACGCCAGCATTGCAAAGCCCAGTG
>JANNJI010000521.1:0-5685 GCA_031405795.1 Gammaproteobacteria bacterium | reverse complement strand
GGGTAATTTCTGTACCTTCCAAGGAATCAATGTACGGGGCCTGAGTGGACTAGCCCCAGTGTTACAGGTCACCTTGACAGGGGATGGCCGATTTGTGGATGGCCAGCTTATTTCGGCCCGGCAACAGCGTCCCCTAGGACCCGTCCCTGATCCTTCACATGCAGCTGCGCGTTTCATCGCAAAACTGACCGCAGAAGATTTTCCCGAGACGGACTTGGTCATCAATGCCGAGGGCCGTTTACAACGTAAATCCGAGTTACTGGCGACACAGAACGCCATTGTGACACCCGCTACCGCAACCAAGCCGACGGTTACAGACGACAAATCCAACGCTGGCCGCTAGAATACGCGCTTTCATTCCGGCCTACGGGTCGCTTGATAACAACAAGGAATACCATGTTTAGTGGTTTATTTAAGCAGTTATTTGGTAGTCGTAACGAACGACTGGTTAAACAGTACTTCCGGCTCGTTGAGCAGATTAATGGTCTGGAGCCTCAGCTGACCGGTCTGTCGGATGATCAGTTGCGTGGCAAGACGGCAGAGTTTCGCCAGCGCCTAGCCAATGGCATCCCCGTTAATGATTTATTGCCCGAGGCCTTTGCCGTAGTGCGTGAAGCGAGCAAACGGGTGCTGAAGATGCGGCATTTTGATGTGCAGCTGATTGGCGGCATGGTGCTCAATGATGGCAAGATTGCCGAAATGCGCACTGGTGAAGGTAAGACCCTGGTGGCCACCTTACCGGCCTATTTGAATGCCCTGCCTGGGAAGGGTGTGCATGTGGTCACGGTCAACGATTATCTGGCGCGACGCGATGCTGCCTGGATGGGCCAGTTGTACCAATTCCTGGGTTTAACCGTGGGCGTGGTCGTCCCCAATCTGCCGAGCGACGAAAAACGTGCCGCCTATGCTGCTGACATTGTGTATGCCACCAACAATGAACTTGGTTTTGATTATCTGCGTGACAACATGGCGTTTACCCTGGCAGACAAGATGCAACGCGGTCATGCCTATGCCATCGTTGATGAAGTGGATTCGATCCTGATTGACGAGGCGCGTACCCCGCTGATCATTTCCGGTCAGGCCGAAGAGAGTTCCAAATCGTATCAGCGCGTCAATGAACTTGTGCCGAAGTTGAAAAAGCAATTGGAAAAAGACGGGCCGGGCGATTACAGCGTTGAAGAAAAAACCAAACAGGTCTTTTTGAGCGAAGAAGGCCATCAACATGTCGAGCTATTGTTAACGCGGGCAGGGTTGTTACCCGAAGGTGAAAGCCTGTATAGCGCGACCAATATTTCTTTGATGCACCATGTCACTACCGCGTTGCGCGCCCATGTCTTATTCCAGAAAGACGTGGATTACATTGTGCAAAACGATGAAGTGGTGATTGTCGACGAATTCACCGGTCGAACCATGCCGGGCCGCCGTTGGTCCGATGGCCTGCACCAGGCGATGGAAGCCAAAGAAGGCGTGACGATTCAGCATGAAAATCAGACCCTGGCGTCGATCACCTTCCAGAATTATTTCCGTTTGTACCATAAATTATCCGGCATGACCGGCACGGCCGATACCGAGGCCTATGAGTTTCAGCAAATATATGGTTTGGAAGTGGTGGTCATTCCCACCCACCGCGCGATGGTGCGCATCGATAACAGCGACAAGGTTTTCCTGAAACAGCAGGAAAAATATCTCGCCATCATTGAGGACATCCGTGATTGCGCAAAACGCAAACAACCGGTGCTGGTGGGTACCACCTCGATTGAGGTCTCGGAATTTTTATCGGGTATCCTGCAAAAAGAAAAGATCAAACATGAAGTGCTCAACGCCAAACAGCATGCACGTGAGGCCGAGATCGTTGCTCAAGCGGGTCGGCCCGGTGCGGTGACGATTGCGACCAACATGGCCGGTCGTGGTACCGACATTGTCTTGGGTGGCAATTTACAAGCTGAAATTGCCGCGCTGAATAATCCCGATGAACAGGCCCTGTTGCCGTTGCGGGCAGAATGGCAACAGCGCCACGATCAGGTTATTGCCGCAGGCGGCTTGCACATCATCGGTACCGAACGGCATGAGTCACGCCGCATCGACAACCAGTTGCGTGGCCGTTCCGGCCGTCAGGGTGATCCGGGTTCGTCGCGGTTTTATTTGTCGCTGGAAGATAATCTGATGCGCATCTTTGCCTCGGAGCGCGTCGCCAGTTTGATGCAACGCCTGGGTATGCAGGATAACGAGGCGATTGAACATCCCTGGGTAACCCGTGCGATTGAAAACGCGCAGCGCAAGGTCGAAGGGCATAACTTTGATTTGCGCAAGAGCCTGTTGGAATACGACGATGTCGCCAATGATCAGCGCAAGGTCATTTATCGCATGCGTGATGAATACATGGCGAGTGAGGATATTTCCGACAGCATCGCGGCGATTCGTGATGATGTGGTGAATTCGGTAATCGACACTTTCATGCCCGCCGAAAGTCTGGAAGAACAATGGGATGTGACGGGGTTAGAAGAAGCGCTGGATGGCGAGTTCACCGTGAAGTTGCCGATTCAACAATGGCTCAAGGACGACGAATCCTTACACGAAGCAAGTATCCGCGTGCGCATTTTGCAGGAAGTAAAGCAACACTATGATGCCAAAGAAGCCAGGGCCGGTGCGCCGGTATTGCGGCATTTTGAAAAGGCGGTGATGCTGCAAGTACTGGATCAACAGTGGAAAGATCACTTGGCGACGATGGATAACTTGCGCCAAGGCATTCACCTTCGCGGTTATGCGCAGAAAAACCCCAAACAGGAATATAAACGCGAGGCGTTTGAATTGTTCCGCGAGATGCTGGCACGGATAAAAAATGAAGTCATCAGTATTCTCAGTAAAGTAGTCGTGCGCAGCGAAGAAGAGGTTCAGGCGCTGGAGGAGCAACGGCGGCAATCTGAAACGAAAATGGAATTTCATCATGACACCGTGGGCCAGGAAAAATCGGCAGACAAAGATGAGACTGCTGCCCCGTTCGTGCGTGATGGTCGCAAGGTAGGGCGCAACGAGCCGTGTCCGTGCGGATCAGGTAAGAAATACAAACAGTGTCATGGCAAGCTGGCCTAAGAAGCTTTTGATGAAGGACTGTTTTGTTGTTTCAATTATCGTTTTGTCATTGCGACCCACGGGAAAAATCTTAATGTTGTTGAATAGTTCCAAAGTCATCGCAACGCCATGACAACAACAATTTATCCTGTCGCCGGTATCCGTCTCAATGCCACCGCCGCGCAGATCCGCAAGGCCGGACGCAATGATCTGGTGCTGATAGAAATCAGTGCGGGTGCGCACACCGCGGCGGTGTTCACACGCAACGCCTTTTGCGCTGCCCCCGTGATCGTCGCCAAACAACACCTCGCCGCAATACCCGCACGCTATTTATTGATCAACAGCGGCAACGCCAATGCCGGTACCGGCGAACAAGGCCTGCGTGATGCACAGGCCAGCTGCGCCCAGGTCGCCGCACAAACTCACTGCCAAGCCAACGAAGTGTTACCATTTTCCACCGGCGTGATCGGTGAACCGCTGCCGGTACAAAAAATTACCCACGCTTTACCGGTGCTGGTTCAAGGACTAAGCGCCGATACCTGGATGCAAGCCGCGCAGGCGATCATGACCACCGACACGCGGCCAAAAATAATTTCCAAACAATTTACCCTGTGCGGCAAGACTTGCGCGATTACCGGTATTGCCAAGGGCGCGGGCATGATCCGTCCCAACATGGCCACCATGTTGTCCTTCATCGCCACTGACGCCGGTGTCACTGCCGCACAATTACAATCCTGTTTGCGTCATGCAATGACCCTGAGTTTTAATCGCATCACCATTGACGGCGACATGTCGACCAACGATTCGTGCGTATTAATCGCCACTGGTAAGAGCAACGCCGTGGTGAAAAGCAATGATGATCTACAAACCCTACAAGACGCAGTGAACGCGGTGTGCGCCGAATTAGCCCAGGCAATTGTGCGTGACGGCGAAGGTGCAACAAAATTTATCAGCATCGAAGTTTTGCAGGGCAAAGACGAAGCCGAGTGTTTGCAGGTGGCGTATGCGATTGCCCATTCACCGTTGGTGAAAACCGCCTTCTTCGCCAGTGATCCCAACTGGGGTCGCATTCTTGCTGCAGTGGGTTATGCCGGTGTGGAACACTTGGATATCAGCAAGATTCAGATTTATCTGGATAAGGTGTGTATTGTTGAGCGCGGTGGTCGTGCCGCCGCCTACACCGAGACGCAGGGCCAAGCCGTGATGAAACAAACCGACATCACCGTGCGTGTCCAGTTGGGTCGCGGTGATGCCCACGCCACCGTATGGACCTGCGATCTCTCGCATGAGTATGTACGGATCAATGCGGAGTATCGTACCTAATCGCCGCGTGCGTTATGATGTAAAAGAAAATAACCCGTCATTCCAGACGCGCGCACTTTGCGCGAGCCGGAATCCAGACCGATGGGAATGGATGCCCGATTACACGAATCTACAGAACTGGATGCCGCATCAAGTGCGGCATGACGAAAAAAAGAAGCATGTCGCTCCGATCAAGTCGAGAAATCCACAGTGTCAAATAACCCCCCTATGCATGTCGCGGTCGGCGTTATCTACGATGCGCAAGGCCGCATCTTGATTGCGCGGCGACCCGATTACGTGGCGCAAGGCGGTTTGTGGGAATTTCCGGGTGGCAAGGTGGATGCGAACGAAACGGTGACGGCCGCTTTGCAACGCGAGTTGCACGAGGAGCTGGGTATCGAGATTAAAGAAACACAACCGCTCATCCACGTTCACCATGATTACGGTGACAAACAGGTCTGGCTCGATGTACATGAAGTATTAACCTTTCACGGTGAGCCTCACGGGCGTGAAGGTCAGCCGATCCGTTGGGTGAGCAAGGAGGCGTTGTCGGACTACGCCTTTCCAGCAGCGAATCTGCCGATAATACATGCTGTGCAGTTACCGCCTTGTTATGTGATCACCGGTGCGTTCTCGTCACCCGATGAGTTGTTAACGAAAACACAACAGGTGTTAGCCCAAGGCCACCGGCTCATTCAATTTCGTGCCAACACATTACCGCTGGTGGAGTATGTAACTCTCGCCGAACAACTGCGGCGTGTTTGTCATTTGTCGCAGGCAACGTTAATCTTAAATGCACCGGCAGAAGTGTTGCACACCGTGAATGCTGATGGAATTCATTTGAGTTCGCAACGGTTACTTGCCTTGAGCCAACGGCCCATCAGCAAAGACAAATGGTTATTCGCCTCGGTACACAACGGGCAGGAATTACACCACGCGCAATGTATTGATGTGGACGCTGTCGTGATCGCGCCGGTGGCACACACGGCGACGCATCCGGATGTTATACCGTTAGGTTGGCCTGGTCTGGAAAAAATGGCGCGCCGCGCAAATCGTCCTGTTTATGCGTTGGGCGGCATGAGTGAAAAAGATATTGTCACGGCGCGGCAACACGGTGCGCAAGGTGTGGCAGCCATCAGTGCGTTTTGGCCCAAATAATATGCGCCGCCTGCCTCTGTTATTGTTGATGGGTTTAGTCCTCAGTGTCGCTGTCGCGAGTTATGTTGCATGGCGGAGTCACACTGATAAAATAACAACATCGGCGCAGCAACATCTCGCGATACAATATAAAGACAACAGCGATTGCGATCTGGC
>JANNJI010000520.1:0-1785 GCA_031405795.1 Gammaproteobacteria bacterium | reverse complement strand
CTCAGCTTGCCCCACGAATCCAGCAGTACAATGATGACCGGTCTTGCATTGATTTCAGTGCGCATCACCAGGCAATTCCCGGCTTTGTTGGTAAAGCCGGTTTTACTCAAGGTGATCGGCCAGGAATCGCGTTTGACGAGGCGATTGGTATTGCCGAAATTAACTTCGCGCCCGCTGTGCGAGTCGATAATGCTGTCCTTGGTTTGCGTGGTGTATTCCTGGATCACCGGGTATAAACTTGCCGCCTTCACGATTTGTATCAATTCATGGGCAGTGGAGACATTGTCATTGCGCAAACCGGCAGGGTCCGAGAAATAGGTTTTTGTCAGGCCGAGGGAATGCGCCTTGCTATTCATGGCGAGAACAAACGCAGTGGTGCCGCCAGGATAGGTACGGGCCAGCGCCGAGGCGGCACGGTTTTCAGAGGCGGCTAATGTAATGAGCAGTAAATCGTTGCGCGTAAACTGCATGCCACTCCGCAACCGCGAGCGGGAATGGCGAAGCCGATCCTCGTCATCCTTGCTCAGGGTGATCACGTCATCCATGGCCAGACCGGCATCAAGGATCACCATCGCCGTCATTAATTTGCTGAGTGAGGCCACCGGCATCACCTGTTGCGCATTTTGCGCAAAGATGACTTCGTTGTCGCGTTCATCAAACACCAGGACCACGTGCGAACGTAATTTGAGATTGACGCGACCGGCGTGTTCGCGGATATCTTTTGCAGAAACATAGGCGGCGGGAGTAGTTGCCGCGGTTATCGTTGCGGGTACGATAGTGGAACGGCTGGTGGGCAAGGTGGCCTTGTCAGCGCCGTAAGCAGCGGATACCCAGATTAATAGGGTGAATAGGCTCAATGTTTTCATGGGGTGAATATAATCCCGTTGTCAGTTTTTTGCAAAGACTGTTCAATTATCAATAGGGTAGACTAAACCTAGACACAGTTCACATTCAATGTCTTTGTATTTACCACTCTTTAAAGGCGCGGAACGATGCCAAGTTGAAAAAGTAATTGTACGGTGCCGATGGCTTTGGGCGGGATTACGGTTCCAGTTTATGCTATAACTGATTTAATCACTATGAAGCAGCGAGCAGCCCGCCGCAAGGACCTGAAACCAGCCAAAACCAATTAACCGAAGAAGAGCAAGTCCGCCTGCGCTTGAGGCGAGCGCCACCGCAACGGCAGCAAGAAAAAATAAATAACCCGGCACATATTTTATAATTCAGGAGGTGAAAAATGGTCAACCCGAAAAACAGCAATGATGAAATTGTTGCTTGTGAGGTTTGCATGAAAGAGATCCCGCGTTCTGCTGCCAAGGTGGAGGAAGCCAACGATTATGTCGCCTATTTTTGTGGTCTTGATTGTTATGATAAGTGGAAAAGTGACAACAACAAAAATAAGAGCGGCAAAAATATAAAGATTGATAAAACTTAAGTACCAAGGTGAATCGATCAGCTGGCGGTGCCAACCACCGCTAAATGATCTTGGGTTCCTTCCTGAATCAGAGATACCATCAGCCTTAATGAATGGCGCTTCATGCAGTCGCGCCGGGCCGGGCTTGATGTATACGACGCCATGGACGGCGGAAGGTAGAGCAACGCAAGGAGCAATTGCCGAGGAAATACGAATGTCACGGAGGCAAGGACGACGTACAAGGAGATGCTAGTGTCGCGTGAGGTAAGATGCCGTGAGCGACTGCCTTGGAGTGGCCAGCCCGACAAGTCAGCTGCGGATGTGCCCAGCCAGACCCGTGCGACCACAACAATGCTCGACGGGAGGCTAAC
>JANNJI010000519.1:0-1307 GCA_031405795.1 Gammaproteobacteria bacterium | reverse complement strand
GACGTTAGTAATTGCTGTGTCATGGTAGGTTCGGTATCTTCGATGGACACCTCTTCCATCGCTGCCGGGGCGGGTTTCAGCTTCTTGTCTTCTCCAGTTAATGTTTTTTCATTCCCCTGGGGAGGTATCGTTGTTTTTTTTACAGTTGCCGCTGCGGGTGCCGCCGTTTCTTTGACCTTATCACCCGGTGCGAGCTTTACAGACTTTCCCTGGCTCAGCGCCTCGGCCTGCGCCATAATCGTAAACACTTCGGGGCCAGGCTTGTCACCTGTCCTGAATAAATTAAATAAATGGGGTAGCGTGCTACGCGCCTTCTCCATCAACTCGAACATCGCGGGCGAATGTGAGATCGTGCGATCAAGCACACGGTTTAGCATACTCTCAAGCGCCCAGGCGAATTCGCCAACATCCACCGCGCCGACCAACCGACCACTGCCTTTGAGCGTGTGAAATGAACGCCGTAAATCTTTTAATGGTGCCTCATTTTCAGGGTTGTTGAACCAGGAAGGTAAGGTGCGTGAAATATTCGCATATTCCTCATCGGCCTCCTCAAGAAATATCTCGACAATCTCATCATCCAGCTCATCAGCCAGTGTGCTTTTTTTCGCAGCAGCCGATGTCATACTGGACTGTGACAGTACGGGTGTTGCTTTGATTTCTTTAGCAGGAGTCGTATCTCGTTGGTCAAACATCGGCAAATTGAATTCTTGTGAAATGCTTCCTTCCGATTCGGGCTCCGCAATATCATCGGAACGTAACCTATCACCGCCCATGCCATCAATTTGTTGCAGCTCGTCAAAACCTTCGATCAAAATTTGTGTTGTATCGTCGACTGCATCACCATCGTGCATCGCTGCACCCGGAATATCCGGCATGCTCATTTCAAGTGTGATATCCTGTTCAGCTCCGCCTGACGAAGGCATTGGAATATCAACCAGCGTTTGTTCCTCTTCCGCAGCATGGGTGGTTTTAGTCGCAGGGGCAGGTATCGATTGCTGCCCAGCAATAGTAATGCTGGTGATGCCCAAATCCACCAATGCCTGCTCGGCGACGTCAAGGATGGCGGTAGGGTGACCCCAACTTTCGACGAGTGATTCAAGATAATATTCAACGCTGCTGATCGCATCCGCTAACAACTCTAATGCGCGGGGTTCAGGCCGCGCACCAGGCTCCAGAATTTTGTTTTGTACATAATGTGCAGTTGATTTCAATATATTGGCAGCGCGATCCAAACCCATGATCGACAATGAGCCACGAATCCGATCCAACAAACCAGGGACATCGTTTAGAATCTGTATCTGTTTCGG
>JANNJI010000518.1:0-2279 GCA_031405795.1 Gammaproteobacteria bacterium | reverse complement strand
ACCGTCCAGCCCAGGCAACCGCAGTTGCTTGGACGTAAACACGTGTTGCGCCACCGCTGCGAGCGGCGCGCACCGCAGCGCGTGCCCCCAAGGCTCGACGGTCCAACGGCATGCGGACTCCGGACTCGGCAGGTTCATCGTTCACGGCTCCCGCGGCCCTGATTAAACTCGCGCGAGTGGCGTTATATCTCCACAGCAAGTCGGAGCTCCCGCGATCATGAAGCGTATTTATCTCTCTCTGACGCGTCGCCGTTTCTGGTTTGGCGTGCATCGCTTCACTGGGACACTGGTGGCGGTGTTCGTGGTGGTCATCGCCAGTACCGGCCTTCTGCTTAATCACACAGTGGCGCTGCAACTCGACAAACGCCATGTCGAATCCGACACGGTGCTCGATCATTATGGTATCCGTGCGCCCTCGCAGATACCTGCTTATGCGGTGCAGTCGCACTGGGTAAGCCAATGGGATCGGCTGATTTACTTTGATACGCGGATTATCGGTACAGGTAACAGTGAACTTCGCGGCGCGGTCGCAGTAGGCGTATACCTAGCGGTTGCGACGCGCGATGAACTCTGGTTATTTACCAGCAGTGGTGAGCTGATTGAACGCATGGGAGCCACGCACGGTGTACCAATGCCCATCGAACGTATTGGCACGCACGCCAATATGCTGATCGTCGCCTCGGCCAAAGGAGTTTTCCGTGCCGATCTCGATACGTTAAACTGGCAGCCATACACCTCCACAACCCATTGGTCCGATGCCAGCACATTGCCAGCGACTTTTCACGCGGCGGGTGTGGCAAGTTATCGTCGTCAGCAATTGAGTTGGGAGCGGTTCATTCAGGATATACACAGTGGCCGCGTTTTTGGTGATACTGGCGTATACATGATGGATGTTGCAGCGATATTATTGTTGCTGCTTGCTATAACCGGACTTGGCCTGTCCGTTACTCGACCCGGCAAACGCCGACGCCATCACAAGCATCACCATGAAACAACATAACCACTACCCAAGGAGAAACTCACCATGATGAAGCCACTTATTATTATTCTATGTTGCCTCAACAGTGGCATCGCACTTGCTGACGATGATTGGCGCAAGACAGCACCCGCCAACAAAAAGATCGACAATTTGATTGAAGTTATGCCCGGCGCCTCCAATCTTATGCTGCAAATGGGCGAGCGGTACCGCAATCTCTACTGGGCAGGCAAACAAGGCAAATGGGATTTTGCGGCGTATCAAATCGAAGAAATGCAGGACTTGATCGAGACACTGATGATCACGCGCCCCAAACGCAGCGCCTCTGCAAAAGCGTTCGCCCAGATCGCCTACACGGGATTTCCCAAAGCCATCGAAAACAAGGACTGGCAACGGTTTGCTGCTGCTTTCGATCACATGCGGGAGCAATGTATGATCTGCCATAACAAAAATGACCATGCCTTCATTGTTCTGCCCGCGCAGCCGCAGAAAGGCAACAGCCCGGTATTAGACTGATACCATTGCTGAAGATTAGCCTTGCCGTATGGAAATACGAATGTCGCAAGCAACTGATTAAAGCGGGGTGCCGTGGCGTTACTGCCTGGTTATCAACACCAGCGGCCTGATCTTGGCCAAGCTAGGGTTCCCAATAGCTGTTAAGCTATAGTTTGGCTGTCACTACGAACTAAAAAGATTCAGTCATTGTGTGGTGGGGTTGCCCTATGTAGAGATTATGTGTTGTAACAGCACGTGCTGTGCGTCTTGCAGGACAATCACAAATAAAGAGAAGGTACCGCTGAATGAGTAAGAAAACCAATGAAAAAGAATCCAGCAGCCCCGCGCCTGAGATTTCAAAAAAGGCCTACAAGGACACCCTGCGCAAGCTTCAGATAGAACTGGTTAAGCTGCAGCGGCATTTCATTCAGTGTAATGATAAAATCCTGATTATCTTTGAAGGCCGTGACGTCGCTGGCAAGGATGGCGTGATCAAGCGTATCGTTCAGCATTTGAGTCCACGCGAAACACGCGTCGTGGCCCTGGGTAAGCCCTCGGATCGCGAGCGTACATCATGGTACTTTCAGCGTTATGTCCCTTATTTACCTGTCGCCCAGGAACTCGTGCTGTTCAACCGCAGTTGGTACAACCGGGCGGGAGTGGAGCGGGTGATGGGTTTCTGCACCGAGGCCGAATACCAAGAGTTCATGGACTCGGTGGCGGACTTCGAGCATATGTTAGTGCGCTCAGGAATGATTGACACCTATACGCCAATGGCGTACACACATTTTTAATCGCTCGGGACGAA
>JANNJI010000517.1:0-2359 GCA_031405795.1 Gammaproteobacteria bacterium | reverse complement strand
CGGACTTTAGACTGCTGAAAATGGCATTGCTTTCATCACAACGGGTGACGACCCGCATGCTGTGCGCCTGTTGAGAATTCCAATGCCATAAACCCGGAATTGAAAACAACATACTGAATATGCTGCTTTGTCGCTGATTTTTTTAAGATAGAGGAGTTATTTTTCCAAGATGCTTTTTTACAAAGCTCAGAGCATTATTTTATTCACCTAATGTCATTCAGCCTTTCACACTCAGGATCAATCGTGTCAGCGTTGATTTGAACCTGCACCCTCCCACGCGTATAGACAAACACCGCAGGCGACACGCCAAAACGCTTGGCAAGCTGCTTGATCTGCCGTGCGTTTAGTACACGTTTGTCGGCCAGTACCTCGGAGATCACCTTCGACTGCCACAAAGGGCGTTACTGGATTGGGATCGTCATGTGGCCGAGCAGCACAATATGGGATTAAAGATAATTCTTTACTCAATGTCCAATACGCAATCAATCACAACGACAACCCCGCACAGTTGCGCGGCGGCGACGCGACGTGGCAACCAGGTAGAACACGGCACCGCCCAGCATTAATGGAAACAGCGGCGAGAAGCTGGCATTAGGATTCACCGTGCAACCACCGGCAGCGGACGTCGCCGCCGCTGGCGGCGGTGTTGCGCCGTTCACCACCGTCACCATGAGCGGCGCGGCGGTACTACTGAGTACCGGATTACCGTTGTCCGTCACGGTGACATTGAGTGTATACGTCGTTCCCGGTGTCAGCGTCATTGGATCAAATTCAAACGTGTTCGCCGCTGCATTCAAATCCAACAACCGCACGTCCGTGTTGAGCCAGTTATAGGTATGCTGATCGCCGGGATTGGCATCCGTGACCTGCGCTTGCACCATGACGCGGCCACCATTGGTGGTGACTGTGCTGGTGTCATTGCCGCCTTGAATGGGCAACAGCCTCACCACCGGTGCCTGATTCACCGCCAAGGCGGGCAAACTCACCTGCACCTGGACACCCGGCGCATAATTTTTGTTTAAGTCGTAGGCGAACGCCTTGTAATAATAAGTGCTGCCGTTGACTAAACCGGTGACCTGATGGGCTTGACCATTCCCGACGTAGATCACGGTGGCATTACCGAGGACATCGCCCATTAGATACTCGGTGCCGGTATTCGGCACACTGGTAATGGTGCTGGTCGCCTGCAACACCAGGGTGCGATAGAAATCCGCCACCGGATTGGTCCAGCTCAAATTCGCCAACGTATCACCGGGGGCTGCCGCCAAGCCAGTGACATTGGCAGGGGGCGTGGTATCAATGGGATTGTTGGCCACCAGATTAATATCCGAACAGGAGTAGTAGAGACTATCAGTGCCGCTATCTTGCATCACCTGGATAATCTGCAAGGTGCAATTGGTACACACCGTATCCGGCAGGGTAATAAACCCGGAGAAGCTGTGCACTTGACCGGATGGAATCGAATTATTTTGATCGTCAGGATAATTGACTTGCGGGTTCGGATCGATGGCGCTTTTCTTGATCGACAGCGGTATAAAATTCGCATCCCCTGCCGGTGAGAAATTGATCTTGAAATATCCGATGTGATTAATGGATTCAACCCACTCCACCCGGATTTCAGTGCCCTTTTGAAACACCGCCGGGTTGCTACCACGCGATAAACCGCCACAAGGTGAAGTCTTCAGATTATTGAACAGGTCGCTGCTGCGCGGCGGTGTAATACTGCCGGGCTTCCACAACGAATGCGCCGCCGCCGGTGTCACCGTAAAAGCCACCGCAGTGGCGATGATGACATACAGCCAAAAACCGAAGCGGTGGGGTTGTTGTACTTGTTTCATAAGATTACATTCCGATAGTGTGCTGAGATTCCACAGAGCTAAGATTCCATAGAGTAGTACAACTGGCGAAATAGAAACGTGATTAGCTTCACCTTATCCTATGCTTAATCTCGGAGGTGTTGCAGTGCGTCTTTGGCAGTGCGCATGTCGGCTGAAAGATTGTGTTATGTTTGCTACACGGCAACGGCAACCCATTGAGGATAAAACCCAGCAGATGGTCAAAGCACAACTACCGGATCGGTATTACCTTATCTTGTTTGGCCTGGGTCCCGCATTTTGGCTCACCTACTATATATATAGCCCCACGCAGTATTACTGGAATTGGCCATGGAGCGATCCTATCCGCTTTGGCATGCAGGTAGTCATTTACCCTGTTCTGGAAGAAATCGTGTTTCGTGGTCTATTACTGGAGTGGTTGAGCAAGCGATTTGCGCAGCGCATCGGCTGGTTCAGCCTAGCCAATGTCCTCACCAGCCTGGCTTTTGCCGCCTTTCACCTGATTCATCAAAGTCTGATGTGGT
>JANNJI010000516.1:0-12381 GCA_031405795.1 Gammaproteobacteria bacterium | reverse complement strand
GCATCATCACCAATCGACAGAACAATTTCCTGCCTACGCGTTGCCTTGCGCGTAAAAAAGCGCGCGATAATGTCAAATTCCGTGATCGGCATGTCGCCCCATCACCCGGACTTGGCTTTGATTTCTATTGCCCGTACCTGCATAGCCAGTTTATCCAGCACACCATTAACAAACTTGTGGCCTTGTTCCGCGCCGAATTTTTTGGTTAACTCGACGGCTTCGTTGATCACAACGCGATAAGGTATATCCGGGCGATAGACAAATTCATAAGCCGCTAAACGCATGATCGCCAGTTCTACTGGATCAATTTCGGCGAGGGGCCGGGATAAAAACGGCGACAGCAGTGCATCAAGTTCTTCGATATGTTTGGGGATCGTCAGCACCAGCTCAGAGAGGTATTCCCGATCAACATTCTTCATCTCCTGTTCTTCATGCAAATGCAACAAAACATCCGACGGCGCATTGCTGGAAACATGCCATTCATATAAACCTTGCATGGCCAAACGTCGGGCACGCGTACGCGTATTACTCATGTGACAGCCGCCTTGTTAAAGAACAAAAATAATACTTAGAAAACCATTAATGACTTATCAGTGCAATAAAAACTATCATTTCACTAAACTTTGTCATTTCGACCAACGGGAGAAATCCTTGCCTTACCCTGTATCGTTGCCACTCGCAGATGAAAAAATTTCTCCCTTCGGTCGAAATGACAAAACCACGACAAATGACAAAGTCTTAGACAGAAACAGCCCATCACACTAGCTGCCGTAACAAATTCACCATTTCCACCGCCGACATCGCCGCATCAACCCCTTTATTGCCTGCCTTGGTACCGGCACGCTCAACGGCCTGATCAATCGTATCCACGGTCAACACCCCAAATGAAACCGGGATACCGTATTGCATCATTACTTGCGATAAACCTTTCACGCATTCACCGGCCACATATTCAAAATGCGGTGTGCCACCGCGGATCACACAGCCCAAGGCGATAATGGCATCGTATTTCTTCAGATCAGCAAGGCGTTTTACTGCTAGTGGTAATTCATAGGCGCCGGGCACCCAAATCACTTCCATCTCGTTGTCTTGCGCACCATGACGTTTTAATGCATCCACCGCGCCCTCCAACAGACTTTGGGTAATAAAGCTGTTGAACCGTGCGACCACCAGTGCAAACTTGCTATTACGGCAGACTAAATCACCTTCAAATGTTTTCGCTTTTATCATGACCAGACCTTTTGCAATTTAATGAACATATTCGATCACTTCCAGACCAAAGCCCGACAGGGCATGAATTTTTTTCGGCGCACTCAACACCCGCATCTTGCGCACGCCGATATCCAACAATATCTGCGCACCGATACCAAAGGTCCGCAAATCATCGCCGCGTTCCTGGCACGGTAAATCCTGACCGGCATCTTCCAAGGCGTAGTTTTTTACATGTTGAATCATATTCTCCGCATCATCCGCCAGGCGTAAGATCACCGCAACACCACTGCCTGCCGATTCGATGCGCTGCAAGGCATCCGCCAATGGCCAACCGCAATCGCTACGTTGACTGGCAAAAATATCGCATAAACTATTTTCAACGTGCACGCGCACCAGCGTCGGTGTCTGCCTCAGGATCTCGCCTTTGACCAAGGCCAGATGAATGCGGCCATCGATCATGTTGCGGTAGGTGTGCAATTTGAAATGCCCATGCTGCGTTGGCATCTCACAACTTGCCACCCGCTCCACGGTTTTTTCATTCTGAATCCGATAGTGAATCAAATCCGCCACAGTGCCCATTTTGATATTGTGCTGCTTGGCAAACACCTCCAGATCAGGGCGGCGCGCCATGCTGCCATCGTCATTGAGGATTTCAACAATCACTGACGAGGGTTCAAAACCGGATAGCCGGGCGAGATCGCAACCGGCCTCGGTATGACCGGCGCGGGTCAACACACCACCGGGTTGCGCCATCAACGGAAAGATATGACCGGGTTGCACTAAATCAGAAGCTTTGGCATCCACCGCCACGGCCTTGCGCACAGTCACGGCGCGATCCGCCGCCGAGATCCCCGTGGTGACACCATCAGCGGCTTCAATCGACACGGTAAAATTGGTGCCGTGCCGATCATTGGTCGCACTCACCATCAAGGGCAAGCGCAATCGTTCGCAACGATCTTTATTCAAAGTCAGGCAAATCAGCCCGCGGCCGTATTTGGCCATGAAGTTGATCGCCTCGGGCGTCACCTTCTCGGCCGCCAAGATCAGATCACCTTCGTTTTCACGGTCTTCGTCATCCATCAGGATCACCATCTTCCCCTGGCGAAAATCGGCAATCAGTTCATCAATCGTATTCAGCGGCATAGTCACATCACTTGTTTGGGACCGGCGATTTTACTTAATAAACCCGTGTTGCGCGAGAAATTCCCGGCTTAATCCCGGTGAAGCGGCCAGCGCCGCTTGTTCGCCCAATAATAACCGCTCCAGATAACGGGCAATGATATCCACTTCTAAGTTCACTTGTGTCGCCACCTGCACCGCCGCCAGGGTGGTTTCCTGCAAGGTGTGCGGCACAATCGTCAATACCAACACCGCCCCTGCCACCGCATTTACCGTTAAACTGATACCATCCACGCAGATCGAACCTTTTTGTGCGAAATATTTTGCCAAGTTGTCCGGCGCTTTGATCTTGAATTGAATGGATCGCCCCACTGATTCACGCGCCATTACCTCGCCGACACCATCCACATGGCCGCTGACCAAATGGCCGCCCAACCGCGTGGTTGGTGTTAAGGCCTTTTCCAGATTCACCGGCGTACCCACGTGGAGATGCCTCAGGGTCGTAGTACTCAAGGTCTCGTGCGATACGTCTGCCCAGAATCCATCACCGGGTAATGTCACGGCTGTCAGGCATACACCGTTCACCGCAATGCTGTCACCTGGCATTACATCACTCAGATCCAGTTTGCCGGTATGGATATGCAAACGCAGATCCTGACCTTTTGACTCAAGGCTGGCGATATTGCCCATTGCCTGAATAATTCCTGTAAACATGTTTAGTTTTTTCTCGCTTTCACACGCGCCGTGATGCGCCAATCAACACCCACGGTGCGCACGTCGCTGATATCCAATTCAATACGCTCGGCCATGGATTGCAATAAGGGCAAATGATATAAAGCCCGCGCACTGTCACCAAGCAACAGCGGTGCCATATAAAAAATCATTTCATCAATGAGCCCGGCCTGCAACATCGCGCCACTGAGGGTAGCGCCGGACTCTAACAATACTTCGTTGACATGTAATTCACCCAGCTTGAGCAACAGTGCATCCAGGTTAACAAAATTTCCTTTACGCGGCAGGCGCACCACCTGCGCGCCGACGTTTTGCAATAACTCCAATGCATCGATATCCTCACAGCAGGTCATGATCAACGTTTGTCCTGGTGCTTGCAAAATCCTGGCTTTGGTCGGGGTACTTAGATAAGTATCAACAATCACCCGTAACGGTTGTATTACCTCTTGGTCTAAACGCACCGTCAGGGACGGATCATCCACCAAGATGGTTCCCACACCGGTTAATATCGCCGAGCTGCGCGCACGCAAGCGCTGTACATCTTCACGCGCCGCCTCCGAGGTAATCCATTTACTCGTACCATCGGCCATCGCCGTGCGACCATCCAGACTCATTGCTAATTTGTTACGCACGTAGGGCCGACCGGTTTGCATGCGTTTGATAAAACCAGGATTGACAGCGCGGGTTTGGACCTCCATCAGCCCCACCTCAACGTGAATACCGGCATCGCGCAGTTGTTGCAAACCATGCCCGGATACCTTGGGATTCGGGTCCTGCATAGCAGCCACCACACGCGCCACTTTGGCGTTGATTAATGCATCGGTACATGGCGGCGTGCGACCAAAGTGACAACAGGGTTCCAAGGTGACATAGGCAGTTGCACCTTGCGCACGCGTGCCAGCATGGCGTAATGCATTGACCTCGGCGTGTGCCTCGCCCGCACGCTGGTGCCAACCCTCACCGACGATCTCACCTTCGCGCACAATCACACAACCAACACGTGGATTGGGGTCAGTGGTATACAAACCCTTTTCGGCGAGTTGCAGAGCACGCGCCATGTATTGATGATCAAGGGGAGAGAAGGCCATGTGAGAACCTGCGCGTGACTATTTATTCTGTTCATCGTCCGGCAGTAAAGACTGCTGGCGTTTTTTCAATTCCGGCGAAGGTTCCTTTTTTAGCCGTTCAATCTCTTCTTCAAAAGCGCTGACGTCTTCAAAACTGCGATAGACCGAGGCAAAACGGACAAAAGCCACCTGATCAAGGTGACGCAATTCTTCCATCACCCAACCGCCGACGTCCCGCGAGAGAATATCGCGTTCACCCTTGCCGCGCATCCGCTTCATGATCCGATT
The DNA here is from genome assembly GCA_031405795.1 of Gammaproteobacteria bacterium. Classification (GTDB taxonomy): domain Bacteria; phylum Pseudomonadota; class Gammaproteobacteria; order UBA6429; family Thiohalophilaceae; genus JACQBC01. Next base: position 7,963 of record JANNJI010000516.1, on the reverse strand, counting down.
CACCGCCGCATCAATATCATCGGAAGCCACTGGCCTTTTCTCCAGCGCCCGCAAGATACCGGCACGCAGTTTTTCTTCATTAAAGGGTTCGCGCCGACCATCACTTTTAATGATCCGCGGCATGACCAACTCGGCGATTTCAAACGTGGTAAAACGCTCGTTACACTGAACACACTCACGGCGACGGCGCACACTTGCGCCGTCACCCGTCAGACGCGAGTCGATCACCTTCGTGTCCTGCGCACCACAGAATGGACAATACATAACTCAATCATTCGCTATTACAGCACATTGAAAAATCCGAAATTCGGCCCCGTTTCGTCGTTCCGGCCAACCACCGTGCGAGCCGGAATCCATATACATCAATTAGGCTTCTGGCCACCGACGTTAGTCGGCTTAAAGAATTTTTGGTACATTCCGCATCTTTCAATAACCTGATAAGGAATTACTGATTAATTGTCATCGAACGAAGGGGGAAATGACAAAAATTAATTACCAGTATCACTAAAAACAACATTTACCCCGCATACACCGGAAACCGTTTACACAAAGTTAAAACCTTTTGTTGCACAGCAGCAATGGTCTTATCATCGTTAAGATGTTCAAGCACATCGCAGATCCAATTTGCCAGGTCTTTGGCTTCATTTTCCTTGAAGCCACGGGTGGTCATTGCCGGGGTACCGATACGAATACCGCTGGTGACAAACGGTGATTGCGGATCATTGGGCACGGCATTTTTGTTCACGGTGATATTGGCACGGCCCAAGGCCGCATCGGCGTCTTTGCCGGTGATGCCTTTATCGATCAAATCCACTAAAAATAAATGATCATCCGTACCACCGGAAACGATCTTGTAACCGCGCTGGATCATGGTATTGGCCATCATCCGTGCATTGGTGATCACTTGTTGTTGATATTGTTTGAACTCCGGCTGCAAGGCTTCTTTGAAGGCCACTGCCTTGGCGGCAATCACGTGCATCAGTGGTCCACCTTGCGTACCGGGAAATATCATGGAGCTTAACTTCTTTTCGATCTCGGCATTGGCACGCGCCAGGATCAACCCACCGCGTGGCCCACGCAGGGTTTTATGGGTTGTGGTTGTCGTCACATCCGCAATGTTCACCGGATTCGGATACAAACCAGCAGCAACTAAGCCCGCGACGTGCGCCATATCGACAAATAAATACGCGCCGACGGAATCCGCAATCTCGCGGAAGCGTTGCCAATCCAATACACGTGAGTACGCAGAAAAGCCCGCGACGATCATTTTGGGTTTGTGTGCTTTGGCCAGCGCTGCAATCTCGTTGTAATCCACCTCACCGGTTTTCACATCCAGCCCGTATTGCATCGCATTGAATAACTTGCCGGAAAAATTCACTTTCGCGCCGTGAGTTAAATGCCCACCGTGCGCCAGGCTCATGCCCAAAATCGTATCGCCGGGCTGGCATAACGCGAAATACACCGCCGCATTCGCCTGCGAACCGGAGTGTGGTTGCACATTGGCATAGGCCGCACCGAATAATTGTTTGGCACGATCTATCGCTAACTGCTCGGCGACATCCACGTGTTCACAACCACCGTAATAACGCTTACCGGGGTAACCTTCGGCATACTTGTTGGTCAGTACTGAACCTTGCGCGGCTAACACCCGTGGACTGGCATAATTCTCCGAGGCAATAAGTTCGATGTGCTGTTCTTGTCGCACTTGCTCCTTAACCATGGATTGCCACAGTTCCGGATCAAAATCCGCAATGTTCATGTTTTTACCGTACATGCCCGCCCCTTAAAGTTAATTATTAAAATCAACAAGATAATCCAAGCCATTCCCGAACCCTGAGAAAGGGCCGTGACAAAAAAGGAGGATAAGCTTACCCGATTCGCTTGCTAAATGCATGATTCTTTTGGAGATAAACCACGAATTCAATAAAGAAAAAGGGCCGCTTTTGCGGCCCTTTTTGGCATATTTAACAACTAGTAAGACTCTTTAAAATTTCCAACCCCAACTTGCCTCGAGTTCATACTGAGTCATTTCCAATGTAATATCTTGCGATGGATTCAGTGGATTCTTCCCAGTCACCGAAGACGACGGCGCATACATCGCGGCAAGGCTAAATTCTGATGTGCCACTCATTTTACTGGTGAAGCCAAACGTCAAGTGTTCTTTCATAACCGCTGGTGCCAGGATATTGAACACCACTTCTGAAGTGGGGATAGGTTGAATTGCTGTGCTTACACCTACACGCCACGTCCAGTCCGGGCTGGTCTCCCACTGATAGCCCAATTTATATACCGTCATGTCCTGATAACCAAATCCTGCGCCATCAGCACCGCCCAGACAGTAATTAGTTGCACCACCCGCACAACCCGATGGACTGATCAAAACAATGAATGGATTCCCTACTGAGCCTACACCGCTGTACATAATTTTTTGTACATCAAGGGTAACGACATTGGTCGTACTGGGTTTCCATGCTAACCCGACAGTCCATGTAGCCGGAATATCGAAATCCCCCCCCTCTGCAAATAACCCTTTATATTTATCAAACGCACTCATACGGATCTTTGACTGATAGGATGCAGCAAGGGTTGTCCCAGTAACAATGTCCCCTTGAATCCCCACTTTAAAACCTAAGCCTGACGAAGTATCGGTCCCTTTATCTGTCAAATTGCTCGGCGAAGTCGAAAAACCTTGAAAAGTACCAAGCCCTTCTGCCTTGAATCGCTGATAAGCAAAAATCGCGCTCGCACCCCAGGAAGACATTGCGGTGATTTTGTTTGCGAAGCTGGCATTAATAAATAACTGTTCCAGATTGATACCAGCAGTCCCGGCACCGAAAGTGCCTGAAGTCGTGACGGCAGTCCCGGCGCCATTGTTATGTTGCGCCTGTCCTCCCGTGTACTCTGTATTCATACCACCATTACCGTACACAGACACCCCAACGGTACTTTGAGGATCAATAACCCAGTTATACGCAAAATGGGGGATCAGAAAATATTCATTCTCACTATCAATACTCTGTGCTGTAGCGTTACCCCCAATAGTGAATGGGCAGTTTGCTCCACACACTGTTCCATCTGTTACGCCAGCCGCATCTGCTGTGGCGGAATACGAACGCATCGGACTAAACACTGCCATACCCAAATCCATTCTCGCACCGACCATTACCATACCGGCGGGATTGGTAGCCGCAATCATGGCGTCCTGAGGCAATGCAACACCACCACCCGCAAGCCCTTTGTTTTTAATGCCGTACCCATGCGAGAAATAACCATTTGTAGCAAACGCTGCCATTGGCACAAATAATGCGATGGTGATTACACTACCCAAAACCGTTTGAGATGTCATTTTCATGGTGTCCTCCATCCTCCGTCACATGCTGTGACCGTTAATTTATAATTTTAGATTTCAGTTAAAAATCAATTTCATCAGGGGAAGTATTTACCCAATTCGCAATCACCCGAAGTAAAACAATTGCATATTGCATAATGAAGCCATAGACTGTACACCAATGTCAAGACCTGTCGTTATGTATTGTTTTTTCGGCATGTCTGAATGGACGGATCAATCTTGTAAAAACCTATTCAAAAAAGGGGTGGAATCATGGAAATAAAAAATGCAATAAGACTTTCCTGTTTAATTTCGTTAACCTACATCACGTCAACTTCATACGCATCCGGGTTTCGCGTTCCAGAGATCTCAACTCTGGGGGTCGGTACTTCTAATGCGCTGGTTGCTAACACCACTGAAGCGGGCGCCTTACCCTATAATCCGGCTGGTATGTCATTCCAGGCGGATAACCTTGTTTCTACGGGCCTTGTATACGTTTCCTACGATCTGAATGTTACCCCTGCCAGCGGTACGGCAACAGATACCACAGGCAAAGATACATTTTATATCCCCAATTTTTTCTTCATGGTGAAGGACAAGGGACCATGGTCATTTGGTTTAGCTATTAATTCTCCATTTGGATTAGAAACACGTTGGCCAGATGAAACCTTTGCTTCCTTTGCAGGTGCACTGGATCCCGCTGAACCAGAAACCAGTCGTATCCAGATGGTTAACTTCAACCCCAACATCGCCTACAAATTTGATGAAAACACCAGTATCGCATTTGGTTTGGACTACTACGAAATACGTGATTTGGTATTTAATACTCAAACAACCAAAATCGAAGGCCGTGGCAGTAATGTCGGTTGGAACATTGCCTTTCAGAAAAAACTAGGCGAATTGAATTTGGGGGTTTCTTTCCGTAGCCGGGTTAACGTAGAGCTTGATGGTTCACTAACCACCTCTGCCGCCAGCACTGCTGTTGAGGCCAGTGTTGAATTTCCCGATATGCTCCAGGCAGGTGTTCAATACCAGATTAATAACCAGCTTGGTGTTGAATTTGACGTCGAACACACCGGCTGGAGCACATTCGATGTAATCCGGATAAAGTCACCCCTCGGTTCAACACTAACAACGAGTACAAATAACTGGGAAGACGCGTGGGCTTATCGACTTGGTTTGATTTATAAACTTACTGATGCGACAAAGCTGCTATTTGGATATTCTATGGACGAAACTGGGCAGCCTGATTCTTTCTTTTCAGCACGCATCCCTGATAATGACCGGCAGTTGCTGAGTATTGGCGTACAACACAATTGGGATAGCTGGACTATTGAGGCCGCATACATGTACGTCACTGTTGATGACCGTGTTGTTAATTCATCAACCACTCAAACAGGAGCTGATGCCAATGGTACTTCCTCATATAACGGCACATATCAGTCATCTGTAAACTTACTAGGAATTGGTATTACCAAGAAATTCTGATGCCTGTAGGCAACAAAAAAGCCCTCCAAGGAGGGCTTTTTTTCTTTGTACAATAATTACCGTAATAATCAAATAAACAACGATACGTCAGATTCGCCGGCGTATTCAAAAAACGTTGCCGCACCGCCGAACGAAATACCGCTAATAAAATCGTCTTTCTTCATATCAAAGAGATCCACGGTCATTTGGCAGGCGATCATTTTGACTTCCGCTTCCAAACATAAACCGCGTAGCTCATCAACACTGGCTACGCCCTTGGCCTTCATCTTATTTTTCATCATCATAGTCATGATACTCTGCATGCCAGGCATCGCCGTGCCTATCACCGGAAACCACTTATCCATGGCCATCGGCATTGGCATGCCGGGATTACCCAATGGACTGACCTGTAGACACAACTTACGTTTCAGCAACTGCAACCCATAAAAAGTGAAAAACACCGTGACATCGTAACCTAATGCAGCGGCGGTTGAAGCCAAAATAAACGGCGGATAGGCCCAATCCAGTGTGCCTTTGGTTGCAATAATTGAAAGCTTTTTATTTGACATGATCGATCCTCATGGCAGGTCACTCACGTCCGTGTGAGCCTGTTACCCAGCGTTAAGATTATTATGATTTCTTGAGCATAAAGACGAACTTGCCACCTTCTTCTTTGGATTCCAGCAAGCTATTCCCCGTCTGTTTGGCGAAAGCTTCAAAATCCTTAACGGAACCAGGATCGGTCGCGACGATTCTTAAGACTTGGCCACTGGTCATTTCACCCAGCGATTTTTTTGCACGCAGAATGGGCAGTGGACAATTTAAACCAGTTGCATCGAGTTCTTTATCGGCATTAGCCATGGTGACACTCCTTCTGTTTATGATGATTACAAAGCCATTGATGATTTCGGGAAAAGTACTCTATGTTATCCTAGAACTTACATTGACCTATCACAGGTCTAAGCATTGTGATTAAATTAATATAACCATATATTACCATATGTTTAATCAACCACCAGCAGAACATGCAGTCTCGTCAGAAAAACGATTAGTTCATCTAATTCAATGAGTTAAAGAATAACATGCCTGCTAACCCCAAAATCCAATCACCCGCTATAATGCGGATACCATGATTTGTAAACACTCCCGTCGCAGATTGATAAGCCTGATTGCTATCGTTGCTCTCGCCAGCCGAATCGTATATGCCGATACCAGCTTACCCGATATTGGTCAGAGTGCTGCTACCGTGTTAACTCCGGCAGAAGAACGCCGAACCGGCGAAGCCGTGGTCAGAAACATCCGCCGTGCCGGTGGTATTTTGGATGACCCGCTCCTGACAGAATACATCAACACCTTGGGATATCGTCTGCTGGCCAACGCCGAAAATCCCGACCACCACCCATTTCAATTTTTCATTGTTAATGACAACAGCATCAATGCCTTCGCCCTACCCGGTGGATTCATCGGTGTGAATTATGGTTTGATCATGAAGACCGATTCTGAAAATGAGCTTGCCTCGGTACTTGCACATGAAGTAGTCCATGTGACACAACGACATCACGCGCGCGCCTACGAGAATGCAGGAAATACACAGCTACCGGTATTGGCCGCGATCATTGCTGCCATCATCTTAGGTAGTAAAGGTAACGAATTGGGACAGGCCGCACTGACCAGCGCCGCAGCGGGTGCCATCCAAAATGAAATTAATTTTACCCGTCATAATGAAGAAGAAGCTGACAGAATTGGTATTCAGATGCTGGCAAAAGCAGGCATGGATGCCAATGGGATGGCCAACTTTTTCGATAAGTTGGATAAAGAATCCCGTTTACAAGGATTTCAATTGCCGGATTTCCTGCGCACCCACCCCGTCAACACACAACGCATCAGCGATGCACAAAGCCGCGCCGCACAATTACCAAAGGTAAAATCAGCAGACACCCTCAACTATACCTTGATGAAACAGCGCCTGATTGCCATGACGAGTGAAAATCTGGCGGGAAGCCAGCAATCCTTTGAACAGGCACTGATTACCAAAGACGAAAATAACGTTTCGGCGCAGCACTATGGCTATGCATTGGTTTTACTGCGCTTAGGAAAATATGCCCAGGCCGAGAGTGAAATTAAAATTCTCCTGCAACGGGATCCGCATCGTATTGCCTACCTCCTCGCCCGTGCTGACGTATTAGTAAAAAGCGGACAGGTTCAGGCAGCCCTGCGTAGCTACGAAGCTGCACTAAAAATCTATCCGAACAATACCGCCATCACCTACGACTATGTCGCAACACTACTGCAACACCAATACGCTACGAAGGCAAAAACCGTACTCGCCCGGTATTTAAAATCCCCGCCGATCAACCCACAGTTTTACCAGTTTCGTGCACGCGCCGAGGCCGCCACCAGCAATAAGGTGGGGTCGCACGAAGCCATGGCGGAATATTATTACGCCATGGGACAATTACATCCTGCGGCTGACCAATTAGAAATCGCCCTCAAATTACCAGGTTTGGATTTTTATGCACTGTCACGTCTTGAGGCTCGCCTTGCTCAAATCAAAAGCGAGATCGTCCCCTTGGCTCATCTAAAAAATGGATAAAAGTGCAGTATTAGTATTAGCTAATTTACTAAGCTAAATTCTTCTTGCGCTTGCATGTCATTGAGTTATCCTACCGATTAAGGGATGGTAGTATCCGACATTACCATAACAACACTTAAGGAAAATTCTCCATACTGCAGGTGTATGGGGTGTGTTTCATAAAAAATCTTTTGACGAGGAGGACTCATGCGGAAATCCGCAATCATCATCACTGCCGCCAGCACTGCTCTATTGCTGCTCGGCTCCTTAACAGCGGCATCAATAGTCAGCGCCGCGGAGCCAGAAAAACCAGCTACCCCTGTAACCCTCGGTAAGGCGGTTGCCGAAGATCGGACCAAGGGCAATTGTGTTTCATGTCATGCTTATGAGGGTGCAAGTATGCCCGGCACCATTGCTCCCCCTCTAGGTAACTGGTTACAACAAAAATACAAAGATAAAGCAGCACTGCGCAAAAAAGAAGATGCAATAACAGCCAAGGAAGTAGAAAGGCAGCGTAAAAATTTGAACGACAAATAACATTCACTATTCTTTTAACGGTCACTAAACAAAACTAACAATTATGAAAACCGACAGAC
>JANNJI010000515.1:0-8613 GCA_031405795.1 Gammaproteobacteria bacterium | reverse complement strand
GATAGGGTGCCCGCCATACGTTAAACTCCAGCGATCCGAAAGAAATCGAGGCGGCAGCAGGTCGCTTTGACATGATCATTTCCACGGTCAACATTAAGCTGGATTGGAATCTTTATCTCGGTACACTGAGTCCGCGCGGGCGTCTGCACTTTGTCGGTGTGACATTGAATCCACTCGATATCAATGTGTTTTCACTTATCTCGGCTCAACGTTCAGTATCCGGCTCTCCGAGCGGCAGCCCTTTAACTATTGCCAAGATGCTGGATTTTGCCAAGCATCACAACATCAAGCCGGTAATTGAGAAATTCGGCTTTGATGATCTTAATGAGGCTATCAAAAGATTAAGGAGTGGACAGGTACGCTATCGTATCGTGTTGCATCGCTAATACTTACCAAACCATGTATAACAATGAAGGCGGCAGACGTAGACAACAGCGGAGTAATAGAACTACGCATTCAGTCTGGGCGCTCCACATCCAGCGGCCTACAACGTGATCCTCAACTTTGATAAAGCGCGTGTCTGGTTATCCTCGTAAACCTTCAATTATCACAGTGAATCAAAGGTTCCTTAAATGTGACCTCCATCAAAGAATACTAGTCATTATGCACATACCATCAGACCAGTTTTTTTATATCCTGTTGATGGCATACTATTTTTCAACCGGTCGTTTGTTTTACCGCTGGCTAACAAGGATGTTTTTATGAAAATATCCCGGTTTTACTTGTACCTGCTGTTTGTCTTGTTGCAGGTAAGTACCGTTTTTGCAGCCCCGCCACAACGGCTGATCATCCAGTTTGATGCTGCCTTGAGTGCTGAACAAAAGCAGATGCTCACGCAACAAATACAATCCATTATTAAAACCGACTTTTCAGTATTACCTCATAGCACTGAACAACGGTGGATTATTGTTATCAATCCACCCCTGGATAAAATACAACTCGACAAAACCAATGAGGAAATTTCCAGGCTGGGGCGTGTTAAATATGTTGAGCCTGATCAAGTTATAAATATCCGTCAGTAACACCCTGCACTCATGTAATGAATGCTGTATTTTAAAGAGCTATTTAATCATCATAAACCAAGGAAAGATTTGTTATGAATAAAACTAACTATAAACAACAACACAATTTGTCAAAAACAGTATTAACCGCGGCCATGATCTATTGTTCACTATCGACACCTGTCTTTGCCGGTCACAGTGAAGACGATGTCATGAGGGGTATTTCTTCCCGGTCGGTGGAGGAAGACACGGATCGGGTGATTGTAAAATACAAAAATAATTCCGCTGTTGGCCAGGCAGCCAGCATGCCGAATGCGCAGGTCAATGCGCTGTCACAACGCACGGGCACAGGTCTTCGTCATATCCGGCGATTACATAGCGGTGCGCAATTGCTGCAAGTGGAAAACAAACAAGTGGGCGTGCGGATGACGGATATCATTGCCGCTCTGATGACGGATACCGATGTGGAATACGCAGAACCAGATATAAAAATGTACCCCCTCGCCATTCCCAATGACTCCCGTTATAACGAGCAATGGCAATATTTTGAAACCATTGCTGGCCTGAACTTGCCTACGGCGTGGGATACCACACAGGGTTTGGGTGTGGTGGTTGCGGTGATCGATACCGGTTACTTACCGCATGCCGATCTGGCGGCAAATATCCTGCCCGGCTATGACATGATTTCGGATCCAACCATTGCACAAGATGGTAATGGCCGTGATGCGGATGCCACCGACAACGGCGATTGGGAACCTGCGGGCGCATGCGCTACCGGTTCACCGGCCAGTAACAGCAGCTGGCATGGCACGCATGTCGCCGGGACGATTGCGGCCGTCGGCAATAACAGTCTTGGTGTGACTGGTGTGGCATACAAGGCCAAGGTGTTACCGGTGCGTGTGTTGGGTCGCTGCGGTGGTTACACCTCGGACATTGCCGATGGCATGATCTGGGCGGCCGGTGGATCGGTAGCCGGCGTGCCTGCTAACGCCAATCCTGCACGCGTTTTGAATTTAAGTCTGGGTGGTTCGGGTAGTTGCGGCATCACCACACAAAATGCGATTAACACCGCACGCAGTTTGGGGGCGACGGTGGTGGTGGCCGCCGGTAATGAAAACATCAATGCGAGTAATTCGAATCCGGCCAACTGTACTGGTGTCATCGCCGTTGCCGCCATCAATCGTAATGGTGGTCGTGCCTATTATTCCAATTATGGTGCGGTCGTGGATGTGGCGGCACCCGGTGGTGATGTCACCGCCGGCGCGGCGAACGGTATTTTATCTACCCTCAATGCCGGTCGGACAACAGCAAGTACCGACAGTTATGCCTTCTATCAAGGCACCAGCATGGCAACACCACACGTTGCTGGTGTTGCTGCATTGTTGTATGCGGTTATACCAACGATGACACCGGATCAAGTCGAGTCGATCTTGAAATCTACGGCCCGTAGTTTTCCGGCCACTTGTAGTCAATGCGGTGCCGGCATTGTCGATGCCGCCGCTGCGGTGACGGCGGCCAGCGGCGTGACACCACCACCGGTAAACAATGCGCTGGTGAAGGGCGTGCCGGTAACTGGTTTGTCTGCGGCCAGCGGTGGAACACTTTCGTTTACCTTGGAAGTACCGCAAGGTTCATCCAATCTGAGTTTTGTGATCAGTGGTGGCACCGGAGATGCCGATTTGTATGTCCGCTTTGGTTCTGCACCCACCACCAGTATCTACGACTGTCGTCCCTATCAAAGCGGCAACAATGAAACATGTAACATCACGAATGTACAACCAGGAATCTATCACGTGGTGCTGCGAGCCTACACGGCATTTTCAGGTGTGTCACTGCTGGCCAACTACGCAACTGGCGCAAGTGGCAGTGGTTTCATGAAAACCAATTTGTCGGCCAGTAGTGGCGCTTCGCTAAACTATACGCTGGACGTGCCTGCCGGTATGCGTACATTAAAAGTAAACATGTCGGGCGGCACGGGTGATGCGGATCTCTATGTACGTTATGGCGCACAACCCACCACCAGCAGTTATACTTGTCGGCCCTATTTAGCAGGCAATGTGGAATCTTGCAGTATTGCCAATCCAACAGCGGGAACCTGGTATATCAGTGTCCGAGCCTATTCCAGTTTCACGGGAGTGACACTGGATGCGCAATATGCGCCTTAGATCGTAAAACACAATCAATATGATGGTAAAACGCCTTTGCCAGGTCTGACACCTGGCAAAGGTGAATCATGGTGAACCCTCTTCCGTTCCTCCCCGGTCTGGCTTATGTTTGAATCCGCGTAGGGATTATTATGCTCACGTGGTATAGTTTCAAAAAAATGAATCCATCAATCTTAACCTTGGTAAATTACGTGTTGAAATCAGCTATGTCAACGTTTGCCAAAAAATTATTCGGCCACAGCATAAACACAAAAATATTTGCGGTTTTTATTATTATGGCGAATGCCGGTATTTCGAATTCTGAAAACATATCTCATTTTAATGATCGTGGAACAACTTATAATTTTCTTGAGTACGTTAGAACCATTGATACCGGAGAAGGAACATACACGATAGAATTTAAAAATACTGAAGAATCTTATTACACTAACTTTATTGTTACGTCTGAAGGTGTTGTCGCTTTTGATCCTTTGTCTGACTCGGCGGCGTTGGCTTACAGTCGCATCATTAAAAAAATTGCACCCAATAAACCGCTACTTGCAATAATTTACTCGCACCTGCATACCGACCATATTGCTGGTGCACGCATTTTACGCCAACATTTTGGAAAAAATGTACCGATCATTGCACATGAACGCGTATTGAAATTTTTCCAATCCCAGAATACACCCTTTATTGACTTGCCCACGGATACAATCACCGATAAGGGGCAAATCTACAAATTTGGGAATCGGACGATAGACTTACGTTATCTCGGCGACGCACACACGGCTTCGATTCTGGTGCCCGTGATCCTGGAATTACGAATGGCGTATATTTGTGATTTTGCAAACCACGATGTGGTCGGCTGGACTGATCTGCCTGGTATTGATATTGATGAAATGCTTAAAATGCAGCGTGGGGTCCTGGCCTTAGATGTCGATAAAATTACTTTTTGCCACGGACAACCTGGAACTGTTGCAGCAGTAAAACGGCAAATTGAGTATTTTGAGACGGTTCTAAAAGCCGCAACTGAGGCGCTTGAAAAGAACCTTACGGAAGACCAGGCAGCCGAATTAATCGAACTATCACAATATAGTTATTTTTCAAATTATAATGATTGGTTTAAGGAAAATGTTCGCGCCATGTACCGCTGGGCAAAATCTAAAAAAACCAAATGACCACGCTAAGTATAGCTTTAAAGCAATGACACACGTACGCTGCTTCGCGCCCATCGAAGATACCAGTGCAACGGTTCTTATTCTCGGGAGCATGCCAGGGAAATCATCGCTTCGCGCGGGTCAGTATTACGCGCATCCTAAGAATCTATTCTGGCACATTATGGGTAAATTACTCGGCGCCCATCCCGCTCTACCGTACGAAGAAAGAGTCCGGGTTTTACAATCGGCTGGAATTGCGCTTTGGGATGTACTTGAATCATGCGCCCGTGTTACCAGCCTCGATGCTGATATCGAGAACGGCTCGCTAATAGCAAATGACTTTACGTCGTTCTTCTCTGGTCATCCGCGCATTGTCCACGTCTACTTTAACGGTGCGAAGGCTGAGGACTGCTATCGGAGACTCGTCCATCCCATTATTAAGAAAACATCAATTACGTATACACGCCTTCCATCCACTAGCCCGGCGAACGCTTCGATATCTTATGAACATAAGCTGGTGGCATGGGAAATTATCGTGAAGCAAAACCCAGCAATTTGTGCGACCACGGTGCGCACCGGTTAGCTGGCTTGTTGTTTAGCCGGAACGACGGGGCGCGGTCGTATATTGGGGCTCTCAACAATCCGCTTAGAAATTATGCCCTAAGCGAAAATACAGTTTGTTACTGCCGATGGCATCATCAAAACCCCTGGCCACACCCAGTGTCATTTGGATACGTAAATCATAAAACACGTCCACATCGGCATTAAATTCCGCACCGGCTGACGAATAATAATTATTCGGGCCGTCATTCTGCCAGGCGGCACCGGTTTCATAAAAGACGGCGCCGTGTATTTGATGAAGGCCAAGCGGTGGCACCATCCAGCCGCGTTCAATCAAGGCAAGGGGAAAGCGGTATTCCGCCGAGGCCAGGCGCATGCGTCGGCCGCGCAGTTGTGCCAGGCCTTCGTCATAACCACGCAAGGTGTAATCACGGTGATTAAACAATGGATCACCCGTCGCCCCTAATAAATAGGTAAACGGATTGGTGACCGTCTGGATACCGCCCAAGCGAAATGGTCGCGGGTTGTTGTTGCCACGGCCTTCGACATAACGCAACGCCAAGACATGTTGCGCACCTAAATGAATATACTCGCGCCAATCACCGACAACCACCTGCCCGGTAAAATCGCTGCTGCCGATGGCGTCACTGTCTTCATGGATGAATCGCACATCGCGGCCTTCACTGCGGCTCACCGATTTTGGAAACCGGCTCGCCGAATTGTACGTTAGCGCTACAGCCAGGATATCATCGCGTGAATCAACAAACGGCGTAAAGCCATCCGCAGTCCATACCTCTTTTTCATGTTCCCGTAATGCAGCGAGGTGAAGCGCCCAACTATCACGCAAGGAAGTAAACGGCAGGATCACTTGTGCTTGTGTGACATCCTCCTGCCGGATTCGCACCGGTGTCTCAGTCCCACTCAACGACAACTGAGTGCGTCGACGCTGAAGCAAACGAAACACTGGCCAGTATCGATCGTACAGGTAATCGACGCTGCCCACCCACCATTGATTGGTCGCGTCGTAGGCCAGGTCCACACCATATATGTGGCGCCGCAAGGCATCCCAACCGGCGGTCACCGCGCCGAACTCGCTGCGTTGTTCATCGATCACTAAATGCGGAAACCACCAACTCGGCCATAGCCCGGCATACGGCGAATACGCGGCGGGGGTTGTCAGTGTTGCCGCGGGCAAGGTCGGCGTATCCGCGTTGTGCGCGTACGTGATTGCCGGGTTATTCGTGAGTGGTGTTGCTTTTGCGTCAGGCGCAGGTAGCGCATAGACATCATAACCCTGTGCACTGTAACCAATATAATAGAGTGTGTTATCTATCCATGCCGGTGAAAACGCACCACCGATCACATTGGTTAAGGTAGTTTGTTGGCGGCTGGCCAGATCCAGACGGTAAATATTATAAACCCCGCCGACATCCGCACTGAATAACACCGCTTGGCCGCCGTCGATAAAACGCGGTTGGCCTTCAATCACATTGTCATTGGTAAGTTTGGACCACACCTGATCAGCTAGTGTGAATTGTTCCAGATTCCAACCGCTGTGCTCGCGCCAAACACCGGCAACAGTACTTTGTCCATCCGGCGCCCAATCCAGATCACTGATTTGCGTATCATCTTGCGATTGCCATAACACTTGTTGCAAAACACCTTGCGCATTTAAGCGATGCAAGGCCACCTTGCCTAAGGTATTGTGTACCGCTAGGATCTGTGTGCCGTCGGCGGACCAGACGGCGTGATGATAACGCGCACAGTGGCTAAGACGTTGCAGGTGACTACCACTGCTATCGACGCGATATAGATCATAATAAATGGCGGCATTGCGGCATATCTCGGGTTGCACCAACAACACCCCTTGCTGTGGATGTACATCCAGACGACTGCCTGCCACCACGTCGCGTAATTTCCGCGCTGCCTGGCCCGGCTCAATCAGATACAAACCCGCGCGGGTATCGCCGCGAAACGCAATAAAATAAATCCGTCCATCCGGCAAGACGCGCAATGGCCCGGCAAAATAGCCTTGTTGCGTCAGTGGCCTCCCTGCTTGCTCACCTTGTTGCTGAATGGTGTTAATCTGCGTTTGATATTTGTTATTGGTATGCAGCGAAAATTCCGCCCACATCTGCGGCAGGTCTTTGCCAAAGGTCTGCACACTGGTGGAATTCAATCGGAACGGAATGAGATTATCAGAATAATTCGCGACCAATTCCTGAATCTTTTTATCACCATAGCGATCATTGATGTATTGGTAATATTGCACGCCATACAAATACGGCGCATGCCCCAGCGGCCAACTGGCCAGGGGTTGATTGATTTGTTCAACCGGCTTGATGCCATTGACCACTTCCATGCGCATCATCATGTCAAACAAACTGCTCTGCCCCCGGCCGATGCCTTGCTGCACATCAGTTTCGATATGTGTTGCGATGCCTTCGATCAACCAGCGTGGTTGATAGACATTGGGAAACAACCAGGGATGTCGACCAAAAACATTCTGTAAGGTCGCTGGCAAACCGTTAACCTTATCCAGGTGAATAATGTGTAAATATTCGTGGGTAATTAAAGCCTGCAACCAGCCCTTGTGATCTTCGAGTGAGTTGATCTCATCCGGCGCAGTGACATAGATGGTGAAGCGGGTGCGCGGGAACACCGTGGCAAAGCCGTTCGACAAATCCCATTCATCACTGACAATGATATCGGTTTTGTGCTTTGGCGCCCAGGCCAGCCATTTACTCAAGCGCTGATGCACGTCTTCGGCGATGGTGGCCACACGTTGCGCCAACGCCTCTTCACCGTTGTGATAATGAATCGCAAAGTGTGTACTTTCGACGCTATACCAATCCAGGCTGGGATCATGACTTAATGCGGCGTGTGTCAACGACACAGAAGCCCCCATCAACACCACTGCAACATACCAACAAATTCGCAACTGCATAGACCTTCCTTTTTTTCTTTTGTGGGCGTTCATTAACTCAGGTGGACAGTATTTGTCTGCTAATGCCTTTCAGATAGAGACTCAATTCACCAGGGCAGAAGCAATTGCCACTTGTTCGATCGATTCCACCGGTCGGCCCAGCGCAAAACCCTGCGCGTAATCGACACCGAGCTGCTGTAACAGCGGCAACAGCGCGAGGTCTTCGACGAACTTGGCAACAACGGCAATATTATAGTCGTGCGCGATGGTCGTGATATTTTTGATGAATTTCTGATTGTCTGGCGTCGCACTCAATTCACGACTGACGTTCGAGTCTAATTTAATAATCTTAATCCCGATATCGCGGAATTGATGAAACGAGGTGGGACCGCCACCGAAATCATCCAACACAATCGAACCGCCGAATTT
The DNA here is from genome assembly GCA_031405795.1 of Gammaproteobacteria bacterium. Classification (GTDB taxonomy): domain Bacteria; phylum Pseudomonadota; class Gammaproteobacteria; order UBA6429; family Thiohalophilaceae; genus JACQBC01. The sequence goes on along the minus strand of JANNJI010000515.1, from coordinate 392 downwards.
TTTCACGCAATCGGCGAGGCGGCGAACTGCTGCCAAATTTTCCAGGGCGATACCCTCACGAACTTCGAACTGGATTCTTCCGTTAAGTATCGGGTTGTCGCACAGCGCGATTTCCACCTGCGTCACTAAATCCTTATCTTGCAGGGTTTTTTCGCTGAGATTGAGTGAGACAATAATTGATTCAGCCTCGTTCGCCAAACCCAGTAGTCGCCGTGCGGCTTTGCGCAATACCATAAAGTCGATGGGCACGCTCAGACCAATACGCTCGGCCGATTCGAGAAACTTACCCGGGCTAATCATTTGACCGTCTCGATCTTCCATGCGTAATAATGCTTCGTACGCGTAGGTTTTACGCGATACAACATGAATTACCGGTTGGTAAAACAAAATAA
>JANNJI010000514.1:0-5286 GCA_031405795.1 Gammaproteobacteria bacterium | reverse complement strand
CGATTCGCTCTTCAACTGACTGGGCAGCCGGGGCCGCGCCTTGGTCAACGTCTGAAGGCATTTGTAAAAAAAGCGCAGGCTCTCGGGGGAAAACATGAAGACACAGTCAAGTGTCATGTCAAGCGTGGTTTTAAACCGGCTGATCTCCTCCTCGGCTTGTTGCTGGCGGCTGATATCACGCGCCATCGCCACGAAACCAATCGTATTATCACTCTTGTCATGCAAGGCTGTCATCGTCAGCAACACGGGGAAACGTGAACCGTCCTTGCGGATGTAGGTCCACTGCTGTTCGTCGGCAATACCGACGCGGGCCTTGGCGATGAACACCTCAAAGCCGGGTTTGACGTATTGCGCCAATTCATCACTCAAACGGATCGAGCGCTGAATAATTTCATCTTTGTCGTGAAAAATGGTGGGCGTATTTTTTCCAACAACTTCACGCTCGCTGTAACCGAGCATCTCTTGTGCGGCGACGTTGAAGGACTGGATGATGCCACGCGCATCAGTGGAAATAATACTGAGTTTGGCGCTATCCAGAATACCTTGTTTAAGCGCCATGGTGTCTTGCAATAATTTTTCCGCGTCTTTGGCCTGGGTGATATCGCGAATAATGCCGGTAAAATAGCGCTGGTTACCGAATAACATTTCACTTACCGCCAATTGCATCGGAAAAATGCTGCCATCGGCACGCTGGCCCATAACCTCGCGGCGTTTACCCAGGATGGTTGGGGTGTCGGTGCGCAGATAGCGGTGAATATAACCATCGTGCGCATCGCGATCACGCGCTGACATGAGGATGTTGACGTTCTTGCCTAATACATATTGAGTGGTGTAGCCAAAGATTTTTTCAGCGGCCGGATTAAAGGTTTCAATGATACCCTGTTCATTAATCGTGACAATGCCATCCACGGCGGTCTCAAGGATTGCGGTGATACGTGTCTCGCGTTCCTGTAGTGCATGTTCCGCGGCCTTGCGTTCCGTGATATCGGTGTGTGTGCCCACCGCACGGATTGGTCGGCCCAGTTGATTACGTTCCACCACCTTGCCGCGATCCAGTATCCAACGCCATTCACCCGTGCTGGTTTTAACCCGATGCTCACTTTGATAGATCGGCGTATAACCTTCGATATGTTGCTGCATGCGTTTTTGCACAGCCGCGAGATCGTCCGGATGAATAAGATTTTCTTTTGATTGAATGTGCGGGCCAATTTCATTGGCTTTGTAACCTAACATGGTTTGCCAGCGGGGACTGTAATAGGTTTGTCCGGTTTTGATATTCCAGTCCCATAATCCGTCGTTGGCGCCTTCCAGGGCGAGTTTTAATTGTTCCTCGCTTTTGCGCATGGCGTTTTCGGTGACGATGCGCTGCTGCTCGTTACGTAATGCCCAAATCAGGTTGGCGGTGGCGGTGACCAGAGGTGCAAGCATGTATAACAAGGAATCATCATAACCATCCGGGCTGTTCGCCAGACCAAACATACCAACCAATTGCGTGCCATGATAAAGCGGTGCACCGATAAACGTGGAGATGGCGGCTGTGCCATCGACAAGCTTGGGGATGTTGGATTCATTTTCCAGGATATTAATGATCACCGGTGCGCCGGTCCGTAGCACTTCACCGACGATATTTTTCGGGTCATGCAATTTATCGGGTTGCAGATTATTGGTGATGAAGGCCTCCAAATCACCGCTGGTATAATGGCGTTGCGTGATAGCCAGAATCCGCAGCTGCCGGACGCCATGCTGCTCGTCTGTTTCCGCAATAAACCCGATATTGCTGTAGGTGAGCGTCAGCAGATCACTCAGTATTTGGTTGAAGACGGCATTTGATTGTATGTTTTCGGTAATGAAATAGGACTGTGCGCGGCTGATCGAGGAAAGCAGCTGATTTTTGGTTTGTAATTGCTGTTCTGATTCACGACGTTCAATCTCAAGGCCAATCCATTGCGCCATTAACAGCAGAAAACGAAAATCTTCCGGCGTAAATTCACCCTGATAGGGGTTGGTGCTGGAGAAGTTTAGCGTGCCATAGGATTTGCCGCGTACGGATACCGTGGTGCCGATATACGAAGTAATTTTTTTAAATTTACTGAAAGAGGGGTGATGTACGATTTCGGCGCTACTGATATGTGCCTTGCCCATCGGCTGGCCCGAAGTCAGCGTATGGCGACAGTAGGTGTTACTGATGGCAAACGACATGCCTGGGTGCAAGGTGTTATCGGGGGTGACGGCAGTGACGATGGAATAACGATTGCCTTCAACGCGGGATAAGATGCCCGCCTCCATGTGATATTCATCCAGGCCCATGACCAGCAAGGCGCGCACCTTTTCATGAAAACTTAATTCGGATGAAATGGTGGTTTGTTGCAGGTGATTAATGCGGTGTTGTTCGCGGTTGAGCTGTTGACTCTGTGCCGCGATAAAGGCGTCGCCGCGCCGCAGGAACCACAGTGCAGTGGAACCGAGTAACAATAAAAAACTGAAGGCCCACAGTGCGGTTGACCAGGCCGGCAGGAAGGCCTGGCCTTGCCGCTCCACTGCAATCAGATCCCAACTGGTATTGGCGATAATTACTTGTGCCTGAATGTGGTCGCGTGCCTCATCCGACATCTCTTCGGTGCTACGCGGCTGTTTATGATCTGTCTTGCCGCTGATTTCGATCCGGTTAGGTTGGTCATGGTTGGTGATCAGCAGATCATGATCCGGCAGGGTAAATTTTCGTAACAGGGGCAGCAGACTATCGCTGTGAAAACTGGTGAGTAGATAGATGGTTTGACTGTTAGAGAGTTGCACCGGTGTGATGATCGCGTAATGCTGGCTATTGGCATCGACATGTATCCGCAACACAGCGGGTTCTCTGGTTCTGGCATAACGGCTGATGTCGGCCTGACACGCCGCATCGATTACACCCTGATCATCTTCCAACAGTCGTCTGCCACTTTTATCCGCAAGGGTGAAGGCATGCAGATGCGGAAAAAATTCAGCCAATGCGGCTCGGAGTTTTTCACGCGAAGGTTGTTCGTAGGGATGGTCGTGCAATCCTTTAATCAGATCACGACGCGCCTCGGCAAACAAACCGATATTGCGACTGAGGTCGCTGAGATATTGACTGATATCGGTGGCCGCGCTGTTTACGGTTTGATTTACGAACTGTTGTCTTTCATCAACCAGGCCACGGTTCTGCTTAATCGAATGCCACAGGATCAATCCGCAGGCGACCAGCAGGATCACCGACAGGATCGTGACTCGGGCATGTTGCGACGTGTGGTGTAAAAGTTGTTTCATGATCAACATTGCTAAAGTGAGTTTGCCAGGCCAGATGCGCAACAGCAGGTAGCCATTCAAGGTACCAAGCCAGCCTCCTGGCTCGTGTCACCCGGGAAGCAATATATGGAGTATATAGAGATGAGTCTAGAACAGAAATGGGAATCGGGCCGGAATGGCCCGACTCTCCGTGGGCTTTATTGCAAGTAGAGGAAAAGGGCGCTATTACCGCGTCGAATATTCAGCAACAACTTATTGTCTTTGGTCATGAGCTTGCGCAATTCGTTCACGTCACTGACTGGCTTGCGGTTGGCGGAGGTGATCACATCGTTTTTGCGCAAACCCGCTTGCCAGGCGGGGCTGCCCTGTTCAACATCCAGGACAATTACCCCCACCACACGGCCATGTAACGGCGAACCTTCGCTGATATCACCCAGGGTCGCACCATTCAGATGGGGATGTAACTTATTGCCACCGGCCTTGGTTTGTTGGGGTTCTTCCACCTTGGCGCTCAGCACTTTGCGTTTGCCATCGCGTAATACCACCATTTCGATCTTTTGCCCAATCCGTAACAAACCCACGGCATTGCGCACATCGCTGGCGTCACGCACCGGTTTACTGTTGATCTCCACCACGACATCCCCGGTTTTAAGCCCGGCCTTATCTGCCGCTGAGTCGGGCACCACTTGTGAGATCACCGCGCCACCACTGCCATTTTGCATGCCAAAGGCCTGGATCAATTCCGGGGTGAGGTCTTGTGCTTGCGCACCCAGGCGGCCGCGTTTGACCTCGCCGTGATCAACCAATTGATGGGTGACATCACGCACCATGTTAATTGGGATCGCAAAACCAATGCCGATGTTGCCGCCGGAGCGGGAAAAGATCGCCGTGTTGATACCGATGAGTTCACCACGCAGATTGACCAGTGCGCCGCCGGAGTTACCCGGATTAATCGAGGCATCGGTTTGGATAAAATCCTCATAGCCTTCAATCCCCAGACCACTGCGCCCCAAGGCGCTGACGATTCCCGAAGTCACGGTTTGCCGCAGACCAAACGGATTACCAATAGCCACTACAAAATCCCCCACGCGTAATTGGTCTGAATTCGCAATCGGTAACGCGATAAGTTTTTCCGCCGGGATCTGGATCAGGGCAATATCCGTTTCCGGATCGGTGCCAATGAGTTTGGCCTTGAAGTTACGGCCATCGTGCAACAGCACATTGATCACATCGGCTTTATCAATCACATGATGATTGGTGACGATCAGACCTTTGCCTGCATCAATGATCACCCCCGAACCCAGGCTCGAGGTGCGGCGTTCGCGCGGTTGTTCGGGCACTTCAAAAAAGCGCCGAAAGAACGGGTCGTTGAATAACGGGCTTTGTTCCGCCTGCACCCGACCACTGGTGGCAATGTTGACCACCCCCGGCACTGCACGTTCCAACATCGGCGCCAGGCTGGGTAATGCGGCATTTTGGCTGTCATGGGTGGGTAACGCGGCATGAGCAGCAGGCAGGGTGATAGCACCCAATTGGATCAACAACGCGGTAAGCAAGACGGATTTTTGCATGAGTTCCTCACCTTGAAATGGCATTTTAAGTTTATTGAGCATGTGGGCAATGAATATAAGCGAACTTACTTAACCAATACTTAATCTTCAACAACCAGATAAATAACGGTGGTGGCTTGCCCGACAATTAAAACAGCAAACACCACACCGCGCCGGAGAAACCGTTCTCCGGCGTGGTGAGTATTGCATTGCTCAATGTTGTACGGCGATTTTACGCGGTTGAACTTTCTCGTGTTTGGGGATAGTGACTTCCAACACACCATGTTTGCTCTTGGCGTTGATCTTGTCGGCATTGGCGGTATCCGGCAGGCTGAAGCGCCGATAAAAAGTCCCGCGTGAGCGTTCGATGCGCTTGAAGCCTTCGCGTTCCTCTTTCTGTTCCTCTTCCCGCGTGCCTCTGATGGTCAGCACGCCATTTTCCATGTGTACCTCAATGTCTTTGGGATCAACG
>JANNJI010000513.1:0-3216 GCA_031405795.1 Gammaproteobacteria bacterium | reverse complement strand
GGCCCCACCGGCTCAGGTAAAACTACCACCCTCTATGCAGCACTTCAGCGGCTAGATGCTGCAGCCAGCAACATCATGACGGTTGAAGACCCGATTGAATATTACATCGACGGTATTGGCCAAACACAGGTGAACACCAAGGTCGACATGACCTTTGCGCGTGGTTTACGCGCCATTCTGCGTCAGGATCCGGACATTGTGATGGTCGGTGAAATTCGTGACTTGGAAACAGTGGAGATCGCCATTCAAGCGAGCCTGACCGGGCACACGGTGTTTTCAACCTTGCATACCAACACCGCGATTGGTGCGATCACCCGCTTGCGCGACATGGGCGTGGAACCGTTTTTGTTATCCTCGACGGTTATCGGCGTGTTGGCGCAACGGTTGGTGCGTCTGTTGTGCCCCTCGTGCAAACGCCCGCACGTGCCGGATGCCACTGAATGTGAACTATTAGGCTTGGCGGTGGATGATCCGCCCATTTTGTATGAACCCACTGGTTGTGAACAATGCAATTTCCTTGGCTACCGTGGCCGCACCGGTATCTATGAATTGATCGAGGTCGACAATACCCTGCGTGGGATGATTCATGACGGTGCGGGTGAGCACAAGATGGAACAATATGCGCGGCAATTCTGGCCGAGCATCCGTGCTGACGGTGTGCGGCGAATTTTGGCAGGTGATACTTCGTTAGAAGAAGTATTACGTGTCACGCGCGAGGATTAAACAGCAATGGGTGCCTTTGAATATGTTGCGTTAGACAAGACCGGCAAGGAACGCACGGGCGTGTTGGAAGGGGATTCACCCCGGCAGATCCGCCAGCAATTACGTGAACAGGGCATGATGCCGCTGTCGGTCGATGAAGCGGCGAACCGCGAAAGCAAAAAACAACGCAAGGGTTTTTCCTTTTCCCTGCGGCGCGGCATCAGTGCGACTGATTTGTGCCTGCTCACGCGTCAATTGGCGACCATGGTGCAATCGGGCTTACCACTGGATGAAGCCACCCAAACCATTTCGCGTCAATCGGAGAAACCGCGATTGCAGAGTCTGATGCTGGGGGTGCGTGCGCAGATCATGGAAGGTCATACCTTGGCGGATGGTCTGGGCAAGTTTCCGCACGTGTTCCCTGAGTTGTATCGCGCCACGGTTGCTGCCGGTGAACAATCGGGGCACCTGGATAGTGTGTTGGAAAAACTTGCGGATTACACCGAGGCCCGGCAGTTGCTGAATCAGCGGATTCAAATGGCAATGTTCTACCCGGCAATGTTAAGCACAATGTCAGTCCTGGTGGTGTCAGGTTTGCTGGCTTATGTGGTACCGGAAGTCACCAAGGTGTTTGAAGACATGAATCAGCAATTACCCTTGCTGACCCGGGCGTTGATTACTGTGAGTGATTTCTTTCGTAATTATTTTTGGTTGCTGCTGATTGCGTTGGTGGCGAGTGTGAGTGGTACGATTTATATTTTGCGCAAGCCCGGTCCGCGTTATGCGTTTCACCGGCGCGTGTTAGGCGTGCCGATATTGGGTCGATTCATACGTCGCGTCAATACCGCCCGCTTTGCACGCACCTTGAGTATTCTCAGCGCCAGTGGTGTGCCGGTGCTGGATTCATTGCGGATTGCCGGACAGGTGATCAGTAACTTGCCGATGCGTGATGCGGTGTTGCAGGCCGCGCAAAAAGTGCGAGAAGGTGCGCCCCTGGCGCGTTCCCTGGAACAAAGCGGTTATTTTCCGCCAATGACGATTAATTTGATTGCCTCCGGTGAAGTCACGGGTAAACTGGAGGAAATGCTGGAACGTGCCGCCACCAGCCAGGAACGTGAACAGGAAGGACAAATCTCCTTATTATTGAGCATGATGGAACCGGTATTGATTCTGGTGATGGGCGGCGTAGTATTGATGATCGTACTGGCGATTCTGTTGCCGATCTTTGAAATGAATCAATTGGTCAAATAAGCCAACCAGCAATGAAATATTTTGGTAACAAACTTAGGAGCTGCAATGAAACACACAAAACGCAACACGGGCTTTACCTTGATCGAAGTGATGGTGGTGGTGGTGATCCTCGGCATTCTTGCCGCGGTCATCGTCCCCAAGATCATGGATAAACCGGATGAGGCGCGCATCAATAAAGCCAAACAGGATATCCGGGTGTTGGAGGAGTCGCTGAATTTATTCAAATTGGATAACTTCAATTATCCAACGACGGATCAGGGCTTGGACTCGCTGGTAAAAAAACCGGCGGCGGCGCCCGAACCCAAGCGTTATAAACAAGGCGGTTATATCAAAAAGTTACCCAAGGATCCTTGGGGTAATGAGTATCAATATTTGATTCCGGGTGTACATGGCGAGGTGGATATATTTTCCAGTGGCAAGAGCCTGGAGTCGCCGGAAGATGACATTGGCAACTGGAACCTGGACGGTTGATACCGTGCGATGAGTCTGCCAGCCATTAACAGGAATGTGATTCGTCAAGCTGGCTTCACCCTGATTGAATTACTGGTGGTGTTGGTCATCATCGGTATCATTATCAGTACTACTGTGTTGTCGATCAGTCACAGTGATATCGCGGTGGAAATGGAAGTGGAGATGCGCCGTATTCATACCTTGATTGATCTGGCGCGTGAAGAAGCCATTTTGCAGGGGCAGGAACTGGCCTTGACCGTGGAGCGTGATCGTTATTTGTTTGAATCGTTTGACGACAACAAGTGGCAACCCCTGAGTAATGACAAGATATTTCGTGAGCGTAAATTACAGTTGGGCATGGAGCTGGCGTTGGTGGTTGATAATGTCAAGCTCATACTCACCAAAAAAGCAGATGACGACGAGCAGGGCAAGAAGCAACCTGCCCGCATCTATCTGCTGTCCAGCGGTGAGATGTCACCATTTGAATTGATCTTGCGATCGGCAGATGAATCCGTGCAATTCCGGATCAAGGCCGGTGACGATGGTCAAATTGAAATGATCAGACCACAGTACCAGGGTTAAGGAGACTATGCAGCGTCTGTTTCGTCAATGCGGTTTTACTTTGTTGGAAGTGCTGGTGGCCATGGCGTTGATCACTATCAGTTTGTCTTCGGTGATCAAGGTGGTATCGGAAACGACCAGCGTCTCCATTTATTTGAAAGAGAAAACATTTGCACAGTGGGTTGCATCCAATAAGGTCGTGGAATATCGCATGCGCCGCGATTGGCCTGCGGTGGGGCGATCCAATGGCAC